>DASVOY010000068.1:0-2011 GCA_036383115.1 Allostellaceae bacterium | reverse complement strand
CGCAACTGTCGCCGACAGAGGCCGCGGCCTATGAGGCGCCCTATCCCGACATCCGCCACAAGGCTGGCGTGCGCCGCTTCCCGCAGCTCGTTCCCGATAATCCCGACGCCGGCGGCGCCGCGCTCTCGCGCCGTGCGCGCGACTGGTGGCAGAGCGAATGGTCGGGCAGGACCGTCATGGTCGTGGGCATGCAGGACCCGGTGCTGGGGCCGCCGGTGATGCGCGGGCTGGCGCAGCTCATCCGCGGCTGCCCGCCGCCGATCGAGGTCGCCGAGGCGGGCCATTTCGTCCAGGAATGGGCGGAGCGCTTCATGCCGCAAGCGCTCGCGGCGCTCGCCTGAAGCGACGATGGCGATTCTCTCGATCCAGTCGGCCGTCGTCTATGGCCATGTCGGGAATTCGGCCGCGGTCTTCCCGCTGCAGCGCCTTGGCCACGAGGTCTGGCCGGTCGACACCGTGCAGTTCTCGAATCACACCGGCTACGGTTCGTGGCGCGGCCGCGCCTGGGACGCCGCCACGCTCGCCGATGTCATCCGCGGCGTCGGCGAGCGCGGCGCTTTCGCCGGCTGCGAGGCGGTGTTGTCGGGTTACCTGGGCGACATGGCGCTGGGCGAGGTGGTGCTCGACGCCACGGCGCAGGTCAAGGCGGCGAACCCCGCCGCGCTCTATTGCTGCGACCCCGTGATCGGCGACGACCACAGCGGCGTCTTCGTGCGTCAGGGCCTCGTCGAGTTCTTCCGCGACCGCGCGATCGAAGCCGCCGACAGCGTCACGCCCAACCGCTTCGAGCTGGCGCTGCTCGCGGGTCGGCCGGTCGCCAGCGTCGCGGAGGCGCTCGCCGCGGCGGCGGTGCTGCGCGAGCGCGGGCCGCGGCTGGTGCTGGCGACGAGCCTCGTGGGCGCGGGCGACGACGAGATCGCCATGATGGCTGCGAGCCATGAGAGCGCGTGGCTCGTGACGACGCCGCGGCTTCCCATCGTCGCCAACGGCGCGGGCGACCTCACCGCGGCGCTGTTCCTCGGCCATTTCCTCAAGACGCAAGACGCCGCAGCTGCTCTCGGCCATACCACCGCCGCTGTCTTCGCCGTCATCGAGGCGACGTTGCGGGCGGGCGAGGCCGAGCTGCAGCTCGTCGCCGCGCAAGACGCGTTCACCGACCCGCCGCGGCGCTTCGCCCCGAGCCGAATTGCGTAGGAGAGCTACAACGGCGCCTATCCCAGGAGCCCGCCGATCGCCGGGCCGGGCACGGCCGCCTTTCTCACGACGCGCGGAATGCCGCGGAAAACCGCGCCGGGAGCCCGGAAATGTTTCACGTGAAACCTACAAATCCGTGCGCGACTGCTCTATCCGGAGACGGGAAGTGCTCCAGGTCGGCTCACGCCGCTGCACTACGTCGGTAGCCAAGTGGACGAGCGCTGCATCATCCGGCAGCGCGATGGCCGATCGCCGGGACCGGTCGCGAAGGGCGCGCGCCCTATGGCATAATGCGCGCCCCAATTCCTACATGCCGCCCGTGACCGACGCCGCCAGCAGCAACGCCGCCTCCATCGACCTGACCGCCGTCCTCGTCGCCGTCACCGGAGACGAACCGCGCGTGCTGACGATCCAGGACGGCCGCGCCCTGCCTTCGGGACCCTTCGAATCCGATCACCGCACGCTGCAGGCAGGCTTGCGCGCCTGGGTCGAGCGCCAGACCCATCATCCCCTGGGCTATGTCGAGCAGCTCTACACCTTCGCCGACCGCGACCGCACGCAAGGGGGCGGCCGGGTGATCTCGATCAGCTATCTCGGCCTGACGCGCGAGGCCCGCGCCTCGGGCGACGCCGATCCCGGCTGGCGCAGCTGGTACCGCTCTTTCCCCTGGGAGGATTGGCGGGACGGCGTGCCTTCCTTGATCACGGGCAAGATTCTGCCGGCGCTGCGCCGGTGGGCCAGGGAGGCGCCCGACTCGACGCAGCGGCGCGAGCGCGCGCAGCGTGTCGATATCGGCTTCGGCGCCAGCGAGCGGAGC
>DASVOY010000067.1:0-2784 GCA_036383115.1 Allostellaceae bacterium | reverse complement strand
GCCAAAGTCGCCTTGGCCGACTTCACGCGCTTAGGATCCGAAGTCGACTTCCTCGAGGAGGGACTGCGAAGCTTCGGCGCGCACTTGAAGTCAGTGGAGGAGCAGGGCGGAAATCCGGCCGACATGATGTACTTCGTTTGGTACGTCCTGGACGCCGAAGAGGCGGCGCGCACAGAGCACCCTACCGCTTAAGCCGGACGCCTCGCTCACAAGTCGTCGGCTGCTGCCGGAGCCGTGGCGAGCGCAAAGGCCAGGTCGCTGAAGCCCAGAGCGTCGCTTTCGACGCGCGCGAAGCCCGCGTCGCGCAGGATCGGCACTATCTCGTTGAGATCGAAATGGCGATGGTCGTTCAGGCGGCCCATGAGGGTGCGCCGCCGCGTCGCCGGACCCGCGAAATCGACGAGGAGCAGCCGTCCGTCGGGCTTCAGTACGCGGCGCATCTCGCGGATTGCCCGGCGGCGCGCCTCGTCAGGCAGGCAGTGAAGCACCGTCGTGCTTAGCACCGCGTCGAACGTGGCATCCGGGAAAGGCAGCGTCTCGGCCGCCGTCATCTGGACGTCGATATCGGCCGCCGCTGCCGCCGCCTTGCGCCGGGCGCGCGCCACCATCTGCCGCGAGGCATCGATGGCGAGGACCTTGCCTGTCGGCCCGACGCGGCGTTTGGCGGCAATGGCGAGCGTGCCAGTGCCGCAGCCGACGTCGAGCACGGACTCGCCGGCGCCGAGGCGCGCAAGCCCAAGCAGCTTGCTTCGATACTGCGGCTCGGCGCGGCCCCAGAACAGCCGAAGCAGCAGATCGTAGGCCATGGGCCAGTGAAACACCTTGCCGCCGGTGGCCGGTATCGCGCTGCGGCCAACACCTGTCGCCATGTCGCTCTCCTCTTCCGGGCGTGAACCGTGTCGACGAGGCTCGCGGCGCGCTCATCCCGCCATGGCGACGGCTGCCGTCGCCTTGGCCGATCCGAGCTTGGCCGCGATCGTCAAGTGCACCATCAGCAGCATCGGCACGATCATCGACGGGACGAAGAGCCATGGCAGCTTGGTCATCGCCAGCGTGCCCGGCGCGTCGGTGAAGACCTGGAACGGCGTGCCGGCGGCCGAGAGCAGGCCGAGCGACACCGCCACCACCAGGTCGAGCGCGCCGAAGGCGTTCCACAGGACAAGCCAGGTCCGGCGAACCGGGACGCCAAGCGCCAGCATGCCGGCGAGAACCAGCGCCAGCGCCCCGGTGATCATGTCACCCATCCCCGCGACCGGCGCGAACGGCGCCGACAACTGGCCATCCCGATAGAGGAGCAGGAACAAGACGCCGCCCACACGCCAGGCATGCAGAGCGATCAGCATCGCCAGCGGCAGCGAGAGCAGGGCCTGGCGGAAGGGAGCGAAAAACGCCCAGCTCCCGAGCCCCAGCGCGAGCAGACCGACGAACGGCAGCAGCGTCGCCGGGATGGGGCCGACGGCGCCCGGCGCGGTCCAGCCGAGCGCGGCAGCGGCGACAATCAGGGCCAGCCAAGCCCCCGCGGCGGCAAGCGCGGCGAGCGCCGTAGCCGGGCGAACCCGCGACAGCGCGATCACCACGCCCACCACCGTCGCGTAATACGCCGTGCCGAAAATTGCGCCAATCAGGTCGAGCATCGGATGCCTCCTCGCCGGTCGCGACGCGACCATCTGGACCATGGAACTACATGTGTGATAGTGAACATTATGTTCGACATCGGCAACGGACGGCGGCGCCGGCCTGTTCGCTACCGGACAACGGGCCGGCGCTTGTCCGGAAATAACCGGATGGCGCGATGAAAAGGACGATCGATCGCCGCGCGGCGCGCACGCGACGGGCGCTTCACGAGGCGCTGATCGCGCTCATCCTGCGCAAGGGCTACGAGGCCATCACGATTCAGGACATCATCGACGCAGCCGATGTCGGCCGCTCGACTTTCTATGCACATTACACGGGCAAGGAAGACCTGCTGCGCGGCGGCTTCGAGACTCTGCGGTCGGAGTTGGCGGGCGCGCGGCAGAGCGCGTCCGACAGGCGGGATGCCGGGCCGCTCGCCTTCAGCCTGGCGATGTTCGAGCATGCCTGCCGCTACAAGCAGGTTTATCGCGCTCTCGTCGGCGGGCGCGGCGGCACGGTTGCGGTCAACGAGATCCGGCGCGTCTTGGCGGATCTGGTGCAGGACGAGCTGCGCGGCGCTTGGGACGACAAGGCGGTATCGCGCGAGCTCGCCGTCGAATTCGTCGTCAGCACGTTTCTCACCGTGCTGACTTGGCTGCTGCCGCGCGCATCCAAGCTCACGCCATTAGAGGCGGATCAGATGTTCCGCCATCTGGTGATCGCCGGCATCGGATCATCGATTGGCTCGACGTCTCGCGGCGCCGCCTCGTCGGGATGAGCTGGCGCCAGAGCTCGCGTGCTGACGGCTCTGACGATCACGGACCACTCCCGGGTGCACTTCATCGACCCTGCATCCGTGCCAAATCCCAATTGGTTGAGACCGGGCATTCCCAGCGCGGGGCAACAAGCGTTCGGCGATGCTCTGCTTGCGGCCCATGCCTTTGTCGCGATACCCAGCGCTGTCTCGACGCATAGTTGGAATCTGGTTTTCGTGGCCGCGAATGCGGCCGGTGCCTACGCCCTCAGGCTTCAAGAGGACTCCGCCCTCGACACGCGCCTCCATCCAGCGCCGCCATGATAAAGGCGGCGTACAGAAAACGGGTCAGAGCGAATCTACGTGAGTCGTTATAGCTCGGGCGGGGCCACGCTATTGGATCATTCAAAAGGCTC
>DASVOY010000066.1:0-5675 GCA_036383115.1 Allostellaceae bacterium | reverse complement strand
GACAGGCCACGCCGCCCATATGGTGCTGCAATCGGCAGGCGAGCTCGCTACCCAGGCCGAGCGGTTGCGCAACGAGGTCGACCGCTTCCTCGGCAGCGTCCGCACCCGCTAGCGAGCGTCTCGCTCACATTAGCGGCGCATAGTCGCGCACCGGTGCTCCTCGTTGCGCTCGGGCCGCGCGGGCACAAGCGTCCGGACGACGTCGGGGCTTTGCCGCGTATCTGGCGCTCTTTCTTCAAGCAAGCCGTCGATCTGACTACAAGCTGCGTGCTGTGGCGGCTCGTGGTTCGCCTGCCCTCGCCAATTCGGCCAGGGAATCCGCGGACGAGTTCCGGTAATTCAAGTAAAAACCAAATAAAATCCAATGGGCACTTACGGATTTATTAAAACAATCATGCCTATTATACCCAGGATCGCGGGCACGAAACATTGGTAAACAACAGTCGCGATCGAGTCGTCCCATTCTCTCGAGCTGTGCTGACGCAGCCGTGGCTGCCCTAGTCGGATCAAGGAGTGGAGCATGAACATGATTGATCGCCAAACCCTGCGCCAGATCATCCCTTTCGCGCCGCTGCTCGCTGCCGCGGTCCTCAGCATATCGGTTGCCGCTGCCGACAAGGATGTCGCTACCGCCCCCACGAACGCCGTGACGCCGCCTGCGGCCGGAGGGGCTAGCGATGCCAACACCTTGGCGCCGGTCGACGCGATCGTGCCGGCGATCCATATGGTCAAGGTGGACCGGGTGGTCAGCGGGTCCGAGCCGGATCCCGAGAGCTTCGACCGGGTCGGGCTCGAGCACTGGTGGCATAATTACCAGCTCGCCCATTCGATGCGGGCGGAGAACGCGAAGAAATAGCGGCACGGGCCGCGCGCTACGTTACGCCCGCGATCCACCGCAAGGCGGGTCGCAGCAGGAGCGATAGCGGCAGCACCAGCAGCACGACGGCGCCGATGACCGCCAGCGTTGCGGTCAACCCGACGCCGTCGCTGAGCAGCCCGCACAGCGCGGGCGACACCGCACCGGCGCCGATGGTGCAGGTGTAGAAGACGCCGAAAGCGCGGGCGCGCCGCTCCGGCGGCGCCAGCTCCGCCACCGTCCCATAGAGCACCGAAGACGTGCCGTTGAGGGCGACGCCGATCAGCGGCAGCAGGAAGAGCGCTGCCGCGAGCGGCAGCGGCAGCAGGATCAGCATGCCCAGCGCTGTGCCGCCCTCGGTGAGAATGACCGTGCGCAGCACGCCGAGGCGCGCAGCCATGACGCCGCAGACGAACTTTCCGGTGGCGCCGCCAGCAAACACCAGCGTCAACGCCGTGCCGATCGTCGGCAGCGAAGCCCCCTTCGCGGTGAGCAGGAACGGCAGCAGCACCAGGAATCCTGCGCGAGTGGCACTGTCGATGATGCCGATCAGCGACAAGGACACGAAGCCTCGCCGCGCAAGCTCAGCGGGCAGCGGCGCCGCATCGCCCTCCCCGCGCGTGTCGGCGACGGCGCCGCCTTGCCGCGCCGCTTTGGGCAGCAGGACCAACAATGCCGCGGCGGCAACCAGGCCGACCAAGCCCATCACCTGCACCGCACCGCGCCAATGCCACCCCGCCACCAGCCACGCCGTCGCCGCCGGCACCAGCATCTTTCCGATATCGCCCGAGAAGTTGTATGTGCTGAGCGCGGTCCGTTGCCGTTGCCCGGCGAAGGCGCGCGCGATCAGAGAGGAGCTCAGCGGATGCTGCACGCTGGCGCCGAACCCGCCAAGCGCAAGGCAGACGGCCAGTCCAAGAAAGGCGCCGCTCCACCCCACGAGCAGGTAGGCGAGAGCAGCGACCCCGGTGCCGAGCGCGAGCATGGCGCGCTCGCCCAGCCTGTTGGCGAGCAAGCCCGCCGGGAGCTGCAGCCCGGCCATCACGCCTGAATAGGCGGTCTTCAGGAACCCGACTTCGGCCAGCGACAGACCAAGCTCGGCCTGCCATACCGGGAAAAGCACCAGGAGAAGGTCGGTGTAGCCGTCGTGAAGTGCATGCGCGCCGCAGCAGGCGGCCAGTATCCGGCCGCCTGCCCGCGCCTGCGACGGCGCCGCATCGGGCGCCGCCGAAAGCGCGGAGCTCGTCACGCCTGCCCTTGCTGGATGACGTTGCGGATCACGCCGATCTCGACGATCTCCGTCTCCATGACGTCGCCGGGCTTGAGATACTCGGGCGGCTTCCGTGCATGGCCGACGCCGGGCGGCGTGCCGGTGGCGATGATGTCGCCGGGCTCGATGGTGAGGCCCTGCGACAGCTCGGAGACGATGCGCGGAACCTTGAAGTACATCTGCTTGGTGCTGGCGTCCTGCTTCACCTGGCCGTTCACCCGCGTGATCAGATGCAGGTTGTTGTAGTCCAGTTGCGAAGCCGGAATGATCCAGGGACCGATCGGCCCATGGCCGTCGAGGCTCTTGCCCTTGAACCACTGGCCGCCATGCTTCTTGAGCTGGAGGTCGCGGGCGCTGGTGTCGTTGATGACCATGTAGCCGAAGACATAGTTCATCGCCTCGGCCTCGGGAATGTTGCGGCCACGCTTGCCCAGCACCACGGCCAGCTCGCATTCCCAGTCGATCAGCGTCGAGACCTGCGGGTCATAGGGGATCGGGTCGTAGGGCCCGTTGACGGTGTGGACGCCCTTGGTGAAGAAGACGGGATGCTCGGGCACGTCCGCCGGCAGGTCGCGCATGGCTTGGCCTTCCTCGAAATGCGCGAGGTAGTTCCAGCCCACGGCATAGACGTTCCGCGTCGGATGCGGGATCGGCGGCAGCAGCTTGACGCTGTCGAGCGCCGGACCATCGTCGCCGGAAGCGGCGGCGAGCTCGATGACCTGCTTGAGCGCGCGATCGTTGCCGGCAATGAGCGACACCATGCGCGTAGGATCGAAGGCGAGGCGCATGCCCTGCCTCTTCGCCGCGGCGCCGATATCGACCACCCGCCCGCTCGCCCTGACCACGCCGATGCGCGGCGTCGCCTTGGCCTCGGGCGCGAAGGTGACGAGGCGGAGCTTGTCGGCCGCCGTGTTCGGGATCGGCCCGAGCGAAGGAGCTGCCTTCGCGCCTTCCTCCGGCAGCAGCGCGCCGACCGCCGCCGCCGCAGCGCCCAATTTCAAGAAATCGCGTCGTGAATTTTCCAAGTGTTCCTCCCGAGAGGTATTTCGATGCGCGGCTAGACTACACTCCCGACCGCCGCGACGGGAATGGCGTCCGTCGATTGCGCGAGGGCCATTGCACCGGGTTGAGTGGCGGCGGCTGCCCGCCTGATCTAAACTCTGCTACAAGCCCGCCCGCACTGTCGGGCATCTATTGGGAGGAACGCGCCATGGCCGACGCCAAAATGAAGTTCTCGGCTTCCCACGCCAAGGACGCCGTCTATCGGGACGGCGGCCTCAGATCCTGCTTCGAGTACCGCGACCTCGGCATCAGCACCGCCACCGGCGGGCGCGCCATGGCGCATGTCATCCGGGCCAAGCCCGGCGCGCATGCCGGCTTCGGCTGGCACAAGCACAACCTCGACTTCCAGATCTATTACGTGCTCAAGGGCTGGGTGAAGTTCGACTACGAGGGCGTCGGCGAAGTTCTTGCCGAAGCCGGCTCCTGCGTCCACCAGCCGCCCGGCATCCGGCACGCCGAGATCGCGCATTCGGACGATCTCGAGCTCATCGAGATCACCCTTCCCGCCGAATTCGAGACGGTCGAGACGCAGGCGCCGGCCGCCGCGAAGGAGCCGGTCACGGCCCGTTGACCGCGACGATGAAGGCGTAATAGAGGCGCTCGACGAGGTCGTCGCCGCAGGCGCGCAACGACGCGGTGGGCATGACCCAGCGGTCGCCCTGCCGGCCCGTCCCGGGCGCCAGCCGCACCAGCCCGCTCGCCTGGAGCTGCTCGAGCTTGCGCAGCGCGATTTGAGCTGTCAGCGCGCTGCGCGCAGCCAGGATACGGACCGTCTGCGGGCGCCCCTCGTAGAGCGCGTGGATGAGCTGCAGCGCGAGCGCCGCCTTGGCGGGATCGTCCGCGCATTCGGGAATGTATTCCGCGACCACCGCCGGGATTTCGTCGATGACACGCAGCAGCGCGGCGCGGTCTCGGGCCGATCGCACGCGCAGCCGCAACGCGTGGCGGCGCTGCGGCAGTTTCGCGCCGTGCTCCTTCGTCTCCCGCCCGGAGCCGGTCAGATCGTCGTCAATGTAGTCGTGCGCGACGGCGACGGGATGAACCGCGGCGGCGGAGGGAACGGCATTGACCATGCCGAGGAGGGCAAGCGCCAGGCCGGCGACTGTATCACGCATGGAATGCCGTCGCGGATCGGTTGAAACGTCCCGGCTATGGCTCGCCGGCACGACAGTGATGCCAGGAATTGCGCTGCCGCTCAAGTGGTCGATCGGATGATGGACCGCACATCCCGGGAGAGTGCTAGCATGGACCACGAGATTGACGGGGAGGGAAAAATGGATCGCGTGCTGCTGGAATCGCGCGAGGACGGCGTCCTGACGCTCACGATGAACCGGCCGGATCGGCTCAACGCGCTCAACCCGGACATGCTGCAGAGCCTGCATGATGCGCTGACGCGCGCGGCGGCGGATCGCGAGATCGGCGTCATCGTGCTCACGGGCGCAGGGCGCGCCTTCGGCGCCGGCGGCGACGTCAAGGCCATGGCCGAGGGCGGGCGCAGCGAGACCTTTGACGAGCGCGCCCAGGGATTGCGCCAGCGCATGGAGGTGTCGCGGCTCCTGCACGAGATTCCCAAGCCCACGATCGCCATGCTGCGCGGCGCCGCCGCCGGTGCGGGCCTGTCGCTGGCGCTCGCCTGCGACCTGCGCGTCGCCAGCGACACGGCGCGGCTCACCACCGCCTTCGCCAAGGTGGCGCTGTCGGGCGATTTCGGCGGCAGCTACTTCCTGACGCGGCTCGTCGGCCCGGCCAAGGCACGCGAGCTCTACTTCACCTCGCCCATCCTCGGCGCAGCCGAGGCGCAGGCGCTCGGGCTGGTGAGCCGGGTCGTCGCCGATGCCGAGCTCGAGGGCGCCACACGCTCGCTCGCCCTCTCGCTGGCGCGCGGCCCGCGGGTCACGCTCGGCTACATGAAGCAGAATATGAACCTGGCCGAGCGTGGCGGCCTCGCCGAGGTGATGGATGCCGAGGCGCTCCGCCACACCCGTTGCGCCCAGACCGAGGATCACCGCGAGGCCGCCCAGGCCTTCGTCGAGAAGCGCGCGCCCGTGTTCAAGGGGCGATAATCCCATGCCCTATCTGCGCCTGCGCCAGCTCTGCCTCGTCGCCGGCAAGCTCGAGCCGGCGCTCGCGGATCTCGGCGCCATCTTCGGCCTCGAGCTCTGCTACCGCGACGGCAACGTCGCCAAATACGGGCTGGTCAACGGGCTCTTCCCGATCGGCCGAAGCTTCCTCGAAGTGGTGGCGCCGGTCGCGGAAGGCACCGCCGCCGGCCGCTATCTCGCCCGGCGCGGCGGCGACGGCGGCTACATGGCGATCCTCGATTGCGACGACATCGAGCGCCGGCGCCGGCATGCCGAGACGATCGGCGTGCGCATCGCCAACCCGCTCAAATACGAGACCTACACGGGCATCCAGCTGCACCCGCGCGATACCGGCGGCGCGCTGCTCGAGTTCAACCACACGGCCGGCGGCGCGAGCCTCGATGGT
>DASVOY010000065.1:0-2431 GCA_036383115.1 Allostellaceae bacterium | reverse complement strand
AGAAGACCGGCGAGAGCGATCAGCGCGTGCCGGTCGACGGCGGCGGCCACGATCTCGGCCATGGCGACGTCGTCATCGCCGCGATCACCAGCTGCACCAACACGTCGAATCCCAATGTCATGATCGGTGCCGGCCTCCTGGCGCGGAACGCGCTCAAGCGCGGCCTCAAGGTGAAGCCCTGGGTCAAGACCTCGCTCGCGCCGGGCAGCCAGGTGGTCACCGACTACTACGCCGCGTCGGACCTGCAGAAGGACCTCGACGGTCTCGGCTTCAACCTGGTGGGCTACGGCTGCACCACCTGCATCGGCAATTCCGGGCCGCTGCCCGAGGCGATCGGCGACGCGGTCGAGGCGGGCGACTTGGTCGTCGCCGCGGTGCTCTCCGGCAACCGCAATTTCGAGGGCCGCATCAATGCGCTGGTGCGGGCGAACTATCTGGCATCGCCGCCGCTCGTCGTCGCCTATGCCATCGCCGGCAACATGAATGTCGATCTCTCCAAGGAGCCGCTGGGGCAGGACCCCGATGGCAAGCCGGTCTATCTGCGCGACATCTGGCCGTCGAGCCAGGAGGTCCAGGACACCATCCGCAAGGCGCTGACCCCCGACATGTTCAGAAAGCGCTACGGCAACGTGTTCGAAGGGCCGGCGGAGTGGCGCAAGGTGAAGGTCGGCGGTGGCACAACGTTCACCTGGGACATGGGTTCGACCTACATCGCCCATCCGCCCTATTTCGACAACATGCCGAAGGAGCCGGCGCCGCTCGAGGACGTGCACTTCGCGCGGCCCTTGGCCACCCTCGGCGACAGCATCACCACCGACCACATCTCGCCAGCGGGCTCGATCAAGAAGGACAGCCCCGCCGGCCAATACCTCATGGGCTTCCAGGTGCGCCCGGCGGATTTCAACTCCTACGGTGCACGCCGCGGCAATCACGAGGTGATGATGCGCGGCACCTTCGCCAACATCCGCATCCGCAACGAGATGGTGCCCGGCATCGAGGGCGGCATGACCAAGCATCTGCCGGACGGCGCGGTGATGTCGATCTACGATGCGGCGATGCAATATCAGAAGGAAGGCGTGCCGCTCGTCGTCATCGCCGGCAAGGAATACGGCACCGGCTCGTCACGCGACTGGGCGGCCAAGGGGACGCGGCTTCTGGGCGTGCGCGCGGTCATCGCCGAAAGCTTCGAGCGCATCCATCGCTCGAACCTTGTCGGCATGGGCGTGCTGCCGCTGCAGTTCAACGACGGCGTCAGCCGCCAGACGCTCAAGCTCGACGGCAGCGAGCGCTATGACATCCTTGGCATCAGCGCCGGCCTGAAGCCGCGCAGCGAGCTACCCTGCCGCATACACCGCGCCGACGGCAAGGTCGAGACGATACCGCTGCTCTGCCGCATCGACACGCTCGACGAGCTCGAATACTTCCGCCATGGCGGCATTCTGCAATACGTGCTGCGCAGCATGATGAAGGCGGCATAGCCTCGCCAGAACAATGAAGGCGGCCCTGGGGCCGCCTTCATCATTTCCACCCCTTCATCGGCCATTCCAGCGTCGCGATCGCCGCTCGCTCGGGCCAGACCAGCGCATAGCTCTTGCCATGAAGCTGGATCAGGTACGTCGACGCCTCGATGTTCTGGCCGGTCTGGTCGAACTTGACGCCGCGATAGCCCATCATCAGCTGCTCCGGTTTGAGGCTCGTCTCCTGCAGTGCCTTCTGGATCTTCGCGGGCTCGGTCGAGCCGGCGCGGTTGATGGCGTCGGCGAGCACGAAGAAGCCCTGCATGTCGCGCCCACTGGTGTCGTCGAGATCGCGGCCCGTCCTGGCCTTGAACATCTCGTTGACCTTGTAGGTGGTGCTGCCGGGCTTGCCGACGTCCCAGGCGCTGCGGTTCATGACGCCTTGGGCGATGTCGCCGACCGCCGGGATGAAGGACGGATCGGAGAAGCCGGTGTCGTCGCCGATGATCATCGGCGGCGCATAGTCGAGGTTCTTCATCGTCTTCATGTAGAGGATCGCATCCGCGGTGTAGCTGATGAAGATCACGACGTCGGGGTTCTTCTCCTTCAGCTGCAGCACCTGCGGTGAGACGTCGGAGGCGTTGGCGCTATAGGGGATACGGGCGGCGACGGCGATGCTGCGCTCCTTCGCCGCCGCCTCGATCGCATCGGCGACCGAGGTGCCGTAATCCGTGTTCTCGTTGACGATGGCGATGCTGCGGATCTGCTTGCCCGCGCCTTTCATGTCGGCGAAGAAGCGCATATAGGTGTCGGCATAATCCGTGGCGATCGGCGTCACGCGGAACACCCATTGATACCCGCGCCCGGTGATGTTGGCCGCCGCCGAATCGCCGACGACGAAGGGCACGCCATAGCGCTCCGCCACCGCCGTCGCAGTGAAGGTTACCGAGGATTGATAGGCGCCGAACAGCGCC
>DASVOY010000064.1:0-3630 GCA_036383115.1 Allostellaceae bacterium | reverse complement strand
CTGACCGACCCAACTATCCCGCCCTTGTGGTGGGGGCCTTTTTGTCGCTCAGGTGCCCGCCGTATCCCTCACCCACACTGGGCCCCACAAATTGAGGGCCTTGCCGCCGGCGGGCCAGCGCTTGCCGGGGGCGCCCTTGGGCAGGCGCTCGAGCTCGGCGGAGATCTCGATGTTGTTGCCGTCGGGGTCGCGCACCATGAAGAAGAGATTGTTGCCGGCGCCATGCCGCCCCGGCCCCCACCAGATCGCCACGTCGAGCGCGGCGAAATGGTCGGCCCAGCGGCGGATGTCGTCCCAGGACGGCACGTCCAAGGCGAAATGATCGCTCGACGATTGCGGCGCGCGGAACACCGCGTAGCTGTGGTGCTCCTCGTCGCTGCGCAGGAAGCACACATTGACCTCGCCGAGCCCGCCCTCGCCGTCATCGACATGCACCGTGTCGGAGACGAGAAACCCCAGCACGTCGCGATGGAACGCCATCATTGCCGGGAAGCGCGACGACGCCACCACCACGTGCTGCAGCCGACCGGGCGCCGCGTCGGCGGGCGCCGTGCTTGCCGCGCGACGGACGCCGAAGACCGAGAGGCGGCCGTCGGGATCGCGCACGGCGAAGGCGCCCTCGGCGAAGAGCGGCGTCGGCGACGGCAACAGCTCGGCACCTTGCGCAACCACGTGGCCGCGATAGCGCGCGAGCTGCGCCGCATCGGCGAGCGCATAGGCGCTATAGGCATGACCGCGCGCCGCGCCGCGGCCGATGACGAGGCGGCGCTCAGGGCCTTGGGCGAGATAGGCGTGGGCGTCGAGCGGCGACACCGCCATGCCCAGGGCGCGCGCGTAGAACGCGGCAAGCGCCTTCGGGTCGGGCGATTCGATGCGGAGATGGTCGAGCGTCGCGGGCCACAGCGGGGAGACATCGAGCATCGTCATGCCGCCCTCACCCATACCGCCGTATCGTGGAACACGGCGCCGCCATTGGGGAGGCCGGGGTCGGCGCTGGTGAGCGCGTTGATGCCGATGCCCTCCTCGAAGGCGCGGTTGGGCCAGATCCCCTCGACCACGATGACGCCGCGCTGCATGCCGTCAAAGGCGTGCGCCTGGAGCACGACCGTGCCGCGCCGGTTGCCGAGCCGCACCCGCGCGCCATCCTGAAGCCCGAGCGCCGCGAGGTCCTCGGGATGGACGCGCGCCGTGGGCCTGCCCTCGCGCGCGACGCCCGAGGGCATGTTGTTGAAGCTCGTATTGAGGAACGAGCGCGAGGGCGGCGCCATCATGCGGAAGGGGTGCTCGGCATCCGCCTGGTCGATCACCGCCGCATGGTCCGGGAGCGCCGGCAGTGCCGCGTGCCTCGGCCCGATCGCCGCCCAATTGACGCGGAAATGGAAGCGTCTGTCGGCATGCCCGAAGCCGTCGAGGAAATGCGCCGTCGCGAACGGCAAGGCGCAGTCATGGCCGCCCTTCGCATGGATCGTCGCTGCATCGGGCAGGCCCGAGGTAGCGAGCGTGCGCTCGATGATCTCCCACTCGCTCATGCGGAATCCCGGATGCTCCCCGCCCAGGCGCCGCGCCAGCTCGCAGATCACGAAGTGGTTGGGCCGCGCCTCGGCCAGGGGCTCGACCACCTTTCGAGCCACCTGCAGGAAGGTGTGGCCGCCGGCCCGGTAGATGTCATCGTGCTCGAGGAAGGTGGTCGCCGGCAGCACGATGTCCGCCATTGCCGCCGTCTCGGTCATGAACTGTTCGTGCACGCAGGTGAAGAGATCGTCGCGCGCGAAGCCCTCGCGCACCTTGTTCGAGTCCGGCGACACCACCATCGGGTTGGTGTTCTGGACGAGCAGCGCCGTCACGGGCGGACCATCGCCGAGGTCGCGCCGGTCGCCGGTGAGGATCGCGCCGATCCGCGACTGGTCGAGGATGCGCGTCTTGTGGTCTACGACGTCGAGCCCTTCGATGAGAGTGCGGTCGAGCCGATAGAACGGGCCGCCATTGGCGTAGAGCGCGCCGCCGCCAGGATACTGCCAGGCGCCGGTTACCGCCGGCAGGCAGCTCGCGGCGAAGAGCTGGGCCGCGCCGTTGCGCGAGCGCGAGAAGCCGTAGCCCAAACGCAGGTAACTGCGTTTCGTGCGCCCGTAGAGCCGCGCGAAATCGGCGACCTCGCCCTCCGAGAGGCCGGTGATTGCCGCGGCCCAGGCCGGATCGCGCACCGCCACATGCGCCTCGAGCGCATCGGCGCCCGCGGTGTACTTCGCCATGTAGGCGCGGTCGGCGTAGCCTTCCTTGAACAGGATGTGCATCACCGCACAGGCGAGCGCGCCGTCGGTGCCGGGACGCGGCGCCAGGTGGATGTCGGCGACCTCCGCGGTGGGCGTGCGGTAGGGGTCGATGACGACGAAGGGCGCCCCACGCTCCTTCCGGGCGCGGGTGATATGGCTCATGACGTTGACCTGGGTCGCGACGGGATTGCCGCCCCACATCACGACGAGATCGGCGAGCGGGATCTCGCGCGCATCGACGCCGCGCTTGACCCCGGCGCCGGCGAGCCAGCCGGAATCCGAGAGCACGTTGCAGATCGTCGAATGCTGGCGCGAGTAGCGCAGCGCGTGGCGCAGGCGATTGATGCCGTCGCGCTGCACCAGCCCCATCGTGCCCGCGTAATAATGCGGCCACACCGCCTCGGCGCCGTGGCGCTGAGCGGCGCGCGCGAAAGCCTCGGCGACGCGGTCGAGCGCCTCGTCCCACGTGATCGGCACGAAGGCCGCCAAGCCCACGCCCTTGTCGCCGACGCGGCGCAGCGGAACCTTCAGCCGCTCCGGATGATGCTGGCGCTCGGCGTAGCGCGCGACCTTGGCGCAGACCACGCCGGCGGTATAGGGGTGGTCCCGACGCCCATGGACGCGGCCGATCGTCCGCTCGTCGAGCCGCTCCACCTCGAGCGCGCAGGTGCTCGGGCAGTCATGCGGGCAGACGGAGTGGACCAAGTCGCGCGGCAAGTAGGAACCTCTGATATAATAATAGGCGGGGCGAGGCGATGGCGAAAGGGACCGCTGCGCTACTCGTCCTTCGAGACGGCCGCGTTGTGGCCTCCTCAGGACGAGGCCGCTTCTTTGGGTTCACACCTTTGTGACCTCACCCTGAGGAGCGCGCAATGCGCGCGTCTCGAAGGGTGAGCGGGACAGCGGCACTATGTCGAACTCGAATCCCGGTTCCGCCTTCGCTGACGCGCGGCTATCATGGCCACCGGGAGGAATGCGATGCTGCCGCGCGCATCGAGCTACGAGGATGTGGTCCGCCGGTTCCGCTGGCAGGTGCCGCAGCGCTACAACATCGGCGTCGATGTCTGCGACCGGCAGCAAGCCGACGATCTCGCGCTGATCTTCCTCGACGAGCAGCACCGCGAGCAGCGTTTCTCCTTCGGCGACATCCGTCAGCTCTCGAACCGTTTCGCCAACGTGCTCGGCGCGCATGGCATCGTGCGCGGCGAGCGGCTCGGCATCCTGCTGCCGCAGACGCCCGAGACCGCCATCGCCCATGTCGCGGCGTGGAAGGCGGGGCTCGTGTCGGTGCCGCTCTTCACGCTCTTCGGCGGGGATGCGCTCGAGTTCCGGCTGGCGAACAGCGGCGCCCGGGCGCTCG
>DASVOY010000063.1:0-6282 GCA_036383115.1 Allostellaceae bacterium | reverse complement strand
TTGGCGGCGATAGCGTTTGCCTATGGCACGCTCGCTGCCCCGCCGTCGCGCGCCGACGATCCCGCCTGGGTCACCAGCATCGTGGAGGAAGACGATTTTTGGGCGCCCCACAACAAGGACCGCCACTACACCCACGGCATCCGCCTGTCGCTGACCTCGCCCGACGTGCAGAGCCCGTTATGGCAGGCGCCCTTCAATGCGATCGCCAGCTTCACGCCGGCCTTCCCGGACCAGCCGGCATCGGCGGCGATCAACGGCGAGAGCATTGCGCGGCGCTACAACATCATTCCACTCGGCCAGAACATGTACACGCCGGAGAACTTCGCCCTGGTGAACCCGGATCCGCGCGACCGGCCCTATGCCGGCTGGCTCTATGGCGGGATCGGGCTCATGCAGGACACGCCGGGCACGCCGGAGGATCCGGTCGACCGGTTCGACGAGCTGGCGCTCAAGCTCGGCATCGTCGGGCCGGGCTCCCTCGCCCACGACACTCAGAAGTACTATCACCTGCTCATCCAAGTGTCGCCTTTGCAGGGCTGGCATGCGCAGCTCCGCAACGAGCCCGCGGGCGATCTCTATTACGAGCGCAAATGGCGCCATCATGGCGAGACCGCGAGCGGCTGGGGCTGGGACGCCATCCCGCAGGCGGGTCTGCGCGTCGGCAATGTCTTCGACTACGCCGCCGCCGGCGGCATGGTGCGCCTGGGGCACAACCTGCGCGTCGATTACGGGCCGCCGCATATCGACCACAATACCGGCGCCGATTATCTCAACCTCGAGCGCCTGACGGCCGGCGATTGGGGCATCTATTTCTTCGTCGGCGGCGAGGCGCGCGCCGTCGCGCACAACATCTTTCTCGACGGCAACGACTTCAAGTCGAGCGCGCATGTCGACAAGATCCCGCTGGTCGGCGATGCCGAAGGGGGCCTGGCGTTCTTCTATTGGCATTTTCGCCTGGCCTACACCTTGGTCTATCGCAGCAACGAGTTCGTCCACCAGACCGGACCCGATCGCTACGGCTCGCTCAACCTGACCCTGCATCTGAAGTTCTGACCGGATCGGTGCGCGTGGCCGGCCCCAGCCATTGCGGGTTGTTGATCCGGAGCGCGTCCGCCGTCGTGCGTCGCAAATGATCGAGAAGATCGGGATCGTCGATCGCGATCCGGCCGTCGCGGATCGCCGCGGCCAGCGACCGGTTCATCGCGGCGAGCGTGCCGTGCATGCCCGTGAGAGCGGCGAGCCGCGCTGCCCCCTCCGCATCGGCGCCTGGGCCAAGCCGCAGCTCGCGCTCGATCACCGCCAGCATGTTGCACGACACCTTCACGTTGAACCACTTGTCGTCGCGCAGACCCGGCAAGACCTCCGTCTCGAGATAATCGCGGATGGTCGCGAGCATGTCGGCGGCGGGCGAGAGCGAGAGCGGCATCTAATCCTCCCCGGCGATGAGCTGCAGGAAATCGTGCAGCGGCTCCTCCATGCGGCGGCCGATGGCGAGCTGCTCGATCGAGCGCCGCCCGGTGCGGCGGTGCTCCTGCCCCTTCATCAGGCACATGATCGCCCATTTGATCGAGCCGAAGCCTTCCCAAAAATGCAGCGCGGCAGCATCGACCGCACCCCCGCCAGCGCGCGCGTAGGCGTCGACGAGCTGCTCGCGTGTGCCCATGCCGCCCACCGGCAGCCGGCCGCCGAAGCGCCAGGTCTTGACGCAGAGCCAACCCAGATCCTGCACGGGATCGCCGAGCACGGCGAGTTCCCAGTCGATCACCGCCGCGATGCGCCCGGCATTGCAGATGAGATTGCCGAGGCGGAAATCGCCATGCACCACGGTCGGCGGGCGCAGGCCCGGCAGACGATCCTCGGCCCAGCGCAGGCCAAGCTCGATCACCGGCTGCGGATGGTCGAGGGAGGCGTAGACGCGGCGGTAAAGATCGACCTGCTCGGCCGCGCCGAAGCCCTTCAGGAAGCACAGCGGCCCGGCATCCATGGCATGGAGCCGGGCGAGGATCGTGCCGCACTGCGTGGCGAAGTCGGCCCTGAGCGGCGCGAATTCCGCTTCGCGCAGGATGCGCCGTGCGATCGTCTCTCCCGGCACGAAATCCATGATGCAGCCGGGCCCGAGCCCATCCTCGGCGGAGAGAACGGCGCGCACCGGCGCGACCGGCACGCCGGCGGCAGCGGCGGCGATCAGCAACGCCGCATCGTCCTCGCCGACGACCCTCGGCAACTCGGCCAGCGGATCGCCCGGCGACGCCGTGCGCGGATTGGCGAGTTGGAGGATGAGCGGCACGTTCTCCTCGCCGACGCGCGCGGAGAACGACCAGGTCGCCTTGGTCGCGCCGCCCGTGAGCCGTTTCACCTCGGCGAGGTCGCCCGGCGGCCCGAGGCGACACATCACCGCGGCACGCAGTTTTGCCGCGAATTCTTCCGGCTCGCTCATCCCGCCGACGATAGAGCGCACGGCATGGGCTGACCAGACCGGGGCAATAGTGCGTCGGTTTGCGCGGCGGCATGCGGCATGATCTACTGCCGCCCAAAGAAACGGTCGGGAGAGCCGCCATGGATTTCGCCATTCCCCAGGACATCGTGGCCAAGCTTGCCGCGCTCGATGACTTCATCGAGCGCGAGATCAAGCCGCTGGAACGCGAGAACATGCGGTATTTCGATCATCGCCGCGAGCATGCGCGCACCGACTGGGAGCACGACGGCACGCCGCGCCCGGAGTGGGAGGAGCTGCTCGCAGAGATGCGGCGACGCGCCGACCGCGCCGGCCATTTGCGCTTCGCGCTGCCCAAGGCGCTGGGCGGCCAGGACGGCTCCAACCTCGCCATGGCCTTGATCCGCGAGCACTTCGCGCACAAGGGACTTGGTCTTCACAATGATCTGCAGAACGAGAGTTCCATCGTCGGCAATTTCCCGGTGGTGCAGCTCCTCTGGGAGTATGGCACCAGCGAGCAGAAGGCGCTGATCGAGGATGCCATTACCGGGCGCCAGCGCATCGCTTTCGGCCTGACCGAGCCCAACCACGGCTCGGACGCCACGTGGATGGAGACGACGGCGCGGCGCGACGGCTCCGACTGGATCATCGACGGCGCCAAGCGCTTCAATACCGGGCTGCACAGCGCCACCATCGACCTCGTCTTCGCCCGCACCTCGGGCAAGCCCGGCGATGCGCTCGGCATCACCGCCTTTCTCGTGCCGACGGACACGCCCGGCTTCAAGGTCGAATTCATGTGGTGGACCTTCAACATGCCGAGCGACCATGCCGAGGTGATGCTCGACAAGGTGCGCGTGCCCTCAACCGCCATCCTCGGCGGCGAGGGCCAGGGCCTCATCGTCGCCCAGCATTTCGTGCACGAGAACCGCATCCGCCAGGCAGCCTCGGGCGTCGGCGTCGCGCAATACTGCGTCGACGAGAGCGTCGCCTACGCCCGCCAGCGCAAGGTCTTCGGCAAGCCGCTGAGCGCGAACCAGGCGATACAATGGCCGCTCGCCGAGCTGCACACGGAATGCGAGATGGTGCGAAATCTGGTCTACAAGACCGCGTGGCACCTCGACCGCAACGACCATCTCGCCGTCAGCGACTGGGTGTCGATGGCGAATTACCGCGGCAACCGGCTCGCCTGCCAGGCGGCGGATCTGGCGATCCAGGTGCATGGCGGCATCGGCTACTCGCGCCACAAGCCGTTCGAGCACATCTATCGCCACCACCGCCGGTACCGGATCACCGAAGGCTCGGAGGAGATTCAGATCCGCAAGGTGGCGGGCCATCTCTTCGGCATGACCGGCGGCCAGCGGGAAAAGGGCACAGAGCATCGTGGCTGAGGGCAAACCCGTGCGGCCGCGCGACGCGGCGAGCCTCATCCTGCTGCGCGACGGCGCGGCCGGGCTCGAGGTCTTGATCGGGCGGCGGGGCAAGGGCGCGCGCTTCATGCCGGGGCGCTACGTCTTTCCCGGCGGTCGCATCACGCCGAGTGACGCTCGACCGTGGCTGGGCGAAGCGAAAGCGGCGGCGGGCGAGTCCGCCGATCCGTTCCGACCGCTCAAGCGTGCCGCTTTGCGCGAGACCTTCGAGGAGACCGGGTTGGTCGTCGGACGCAATGCCGACGACCAACCCGGTCTGGTTGTCATCGGCCGACAAGCGGGCAGCGCCGGCGGCGACGGGCGGACGCCGTCTCCCATCGAAGAAGCCTACCGCGCCTGCGGCGTGGCGCCGGCCCTCGATCTCCTGCGCCTGGTCGGCCGCGCGATCACGCCGACGGCATCGCCGATCCGCTTCCACGCCCGCTTCTTCGTCGCCGATGGCGGCCATGCCGCGGGCGATCTCGCGCCCTGCGAGGAGCTCGACGACCTGCACTGGCATCCCGTCGATGCGGCGCCGCCCGGCGACATGCAGAACGTGACCAAATTCATGCTGCGCTGCGCCGTCGAGGCTTGGCGCGGCGCCGCGCCCGGGACGCCCCCGCTCTATTGGCATCGCGGCGACCATACGCTCGTGCGTCACGGCAGCGCAGCGCGTTAGTGCGCCCGTGCTGCGCGAGCGGATCATCGATCAATACGGCGAAGGCTGCCGCATCCGGCAGGTGCGGCGGACGCCGCATTTCTCGTCGTCGCTCTTCGTCGTGGATTTCACGCAGGGCGCGCGGGTAACGCGCATCCTCGGCGCGATCGGCAAGAGCGGCGATCTCACCGAGCAGTCCGGCATGGATCTGCTCCGCCCGGAGCGGCTCGTCTTTCTCTACGAGCGGCTGATGCTCCTGGCATTCGCGCTGGTCGAGCGGCCGGCCGCCGCGCTGCAGCTGGGACTCGGGGGCGGCGCCATGTGCCGGCACCTCGCGGCCTATCTCCCGGACTGCGCGCTGACGGTGGTCGAGCGCGACACGGCGGTGATCGACTTGGCGCGGCGTTTCTTCCACATCACCCACGCCATCCGGCGCGCCGATGCCGAGGACGTCGTGGCGGATGCCGAGGGCGCCTACGACGTCATTCTCGTCGATCTCTATGACGGCAGCGGCGCGACGGGCGTGGCGCCGGGATTCTGGCGCGATTGCGCGCGGGCGCTGCGCCCCGGCGGGTGCCTCGCGGTCAACTGGGCGGCCTTCGTCGACGACGAAGTCGCGCGCGCGGAAGCGAAGCGCATCACCGACGCCGTCGGCCGCTCGCTCTTCGTCGGCCCGCGCAAGCTCACGGAGAACGTGGTTCAGCTCGCGCCACTCGGACAAAAAATCGCGCCGGCCAAGCTTGCCTCGCGCTGGCGGGACTTTGCGCTCGCGCATCGCCTGCCGCGCGAGGACCGCGACGTGCTGAAGCGCTGCACCATCCTGGCCGAGTTTCCGACGAAGGGTTGAGGGTCCTTACCGGCCGGTGAAGCGGGCGGCGCGCTTCTCGACGAAATGCGCCACGCCCTCGCGGAAATCCTCGCTCTTGAAGCTGGCGCGCATCTCGTCATTGGCGAGCTCGACCGCGTCGCCGAGCCCGGTGAGCATCGCCTCCCAAGCCTGGCGCTTCATCACGCGCAGCGAGCGCGGCGACACCGCGCTCGCGAGCTCCCGGCCATACTCTTGCACCTGCGCCATGAGCTCGGCCTGCGGCAGGGCGCGGTTGACGAGGCCGATGCGCTCCGCCTCCTGCGCCGAGACCCGCCGCGCCGAGAACAGCAGATCCATCGCATGGCCCGGCCCCACCAGCCGCGGCAGCAGCCAGGCGAGGCCGTATTCGGCGACGAGGCCACGGCGCGAGAAGGCCGTGGTGAAGATCGCCTCGCTGCCGGCGAAGCGCATGTCGCAATAGCAGGCGAAGACGAAGCCGAGGCCCGCCGCCGGGCCGTTCGCCGCGGCGATGATCGGCTTGGGGATGGCGGGAAAGTAGCTGTAGCGGTGCTGGAAGTCGGCGCGCACGGGGCCGCCGAGGTCGAGCGGCGTCGGCGCCTCGCGCGGAATGCTGGCGCCGCCTTCGCCGGCAGCGCCGGACAGGCGCTCCATGTCGGCCCCCGCGCAGAAGCCGCGCCCCGCGCCGGTGAGGATGATGACGCGCACCGCTTCGTCCCGCGCCGCGGTCTCCATCGCCCGGCGCAGCCCCGTCCCCATCTCGGCGTTGAAGGCGTTGAGCCGGTCGGGACGATTCAACGTGACAGTGGCGATGCGATCCTTGACGTCATAAAGGACGACGGGCTCGGCCATGGCGGTTCCTCCTCCCATTTCTGGTATCGCAACACAGCATAGCCGACGCGCTCGCGGCAGCGCCATCGGCTTGCTAAGGTCCCGCAATGAGCTCCTCCGCCGAAAG
>DASVOY010000062.1:0-7239 GCA_036383115.1 Allostellaceae bacterium | reverse complement strand
GAGATCGATCGGCCCGACGGAGCCCGAGGACTGTCCGAAATTCACCATGAGGCCCAGCGGCCGCAAGGCATCGAGCGACTTCATGAAGGTGTCCTTGCCGACGGAATCGTAGACCACCGGCACCATCTCGCCCTTGGTGATCTCCTTGACGCGCTGCACGAAATCCTCGCGCGTGTAGATGATCGGGAAGTCGCAGCCGTGGTCGCGCGCGAGCTTCGCCTTCTCCTCATTTCCGACCGTGCCGATGACGGTGGCGCCCAGCGACTTCGCCCATTGGCAGGCGATGAGGCCGACGCCGCCGGCCGCGGCGTGGAAGAGGATGGTGTCGCCCTTCTTCACCTTGAAAATCTGGCGGATGAGATATTGCGTGGTGAGGCCCTTGAGCATCATCGCCGCGCCCTGTTGCTCGCTGATGCCCTTGGGCAGCACGACGAGCCGCTCGGCGGGCATGACGCGCGCTTCGGAATAGGCCCCGAGCGGGCCGCCAACATAGGCGACACGGTCACCGGGCTTCACGTCGGTGACGCCGGGGCCGACCTCCTCGACGACGCCAGCCGCCTCGGTGCCGAGGCCGCTCGGCAGCGGCGCCGGATAGAGCCCGCTCCGGAAATAGGTCTCGACGTAGTTGAGACCGACGGCGCTGTGACGCACGCGCGCCTCGCCCGGGCCGGGTTTGCCGACGGGGACCTCTTCCCACTGCAGGACCTCGGGCCCGCCGGTCTTGTGGAAACGGATGGCGTGGGGCATGTGAC
Organism: Allostellaceae bacterium; assembly: GCA_036383115.1. Taxonomy (GTDB): domain Bacteria; phylum Pseudomonadota; class Alphaproteobacteria; order ATCC43930; family CGMCC-115725; genus DAHUYF01. Next base: position 6,487 of record DASVOY010000062.1, on the reverse strand, counting down.
TTTCTCCTCCTCTCAGGCGCCGAGGTTCTTCTTGAGGAACTCGGCGGTGCGTTGATTGGCCAGGTCGGCCGCCTTCTTGTCGTAATGCTGCCCGCCGACGCGCGCGAAGGCATGGTCGGCGCCGGGATAGGTGTGGATGGTCACGAGTTTGTTGCCCTTGAGGCCGTCGATGATCTTCTTTTGCGCCTCGGGCGGCACGAACTGGTCCTTCTCGGCGATGTGCATGAGCAGCGGCTTCCTGATGTTCTTGGCCTCGCCGAGCAGATCCTGGATGCCGACCCCGTAATAGGCGACATTGGCGTCGCTGTCGCTGCGCGTCGCCATCAGGAAGGCGAGCTTGCCGCCGAGGCAGTAACCGATGCTGCCGGCCTTGCCGGTGCCGGTGGGATGCTTGCGCAAGGCGGCGAGCGTGGCCTTCAGATCCTCGATGCCCTTGTCGGTGTTGAAGCCCTGCATGAGCTGGAAGGCCTTCTTCCACTCGGCCTCGGTCTTGTCCGTGATCTGGACATTCGGCTCCTGGCGCCAGAAGAGGTCCGGGCACATCACGGTATAGCCCTGCGTGGCGAAGCCGTCGGCCAGATCGCGCATCACCTTGTTGACGCCGAAGATCTCCTGGATGAGCACGATGCCCGAGCCCTTGCCGCTCTTGGGCGTGGCGAGATAGGCGGAGAAGCTGCCGCCATCCGCGGCGCGGATCGTCACGTCGGCCATGTATCCTCCCGATGGGGTTTTTGCGGAACCGTCTGTGGCAGAGGGCGTACCTTAGCGGCGGGAGCGGGGCTTGTCATCCGGAGGCGTTCCTCGCCGATTGCTCCCGCACCGCCCGCAAGCATAATCGCCGCCGATGACACTCGCTCCCGATGAAACGGACGGCCTGCCGCCGCCGCGGCGCTATTGGGCGATCCTCACCGTCCTCCTCGGCATCACCATGGCGGTGCTCGACGGCGCCATCGCCAATGTCGCCCTGCCGACGATCGCCAAGGACATGAATGCGAGCCCGGCCGCGTCGATCTGGGTGGTCAACGCCTATCAGCTTGCCATCACCATCCTGCTGCTGCCGCTGGCCTCGCTCGGCGAGATCGTGCGCTATCGCCGCGTCTATTACGTCGGGCTCGCCGTCTTCACCGTGGCATCGCTGGCCTGCGCGCTCTCGGGCTCGCTGGTGGCGCTGACGCTGGCGCGCATCCTGCAAGGCATCGGCGCGGCGGGGATCATGAGCGTCAACGGCGCACTGGTGCGTTTCATTTACCCGCACCGCATGCTCGGCCGCGCCATCGGCATCAACGCGGTGGTGGTGTCGGTCTCGGCGGCGATCGGGCCAAGCATCGCGGCGGCGATCCTGGCGGTCGGCTCCTGGCAGTGGCTCTTCGCCGTCAACGTGCCGGTAGGGCTCGTGGCGTTGGTGGCGGCGCGCACCCTGCCCGGCGCGAAGGGTGCCAAGCGGCGCTTCGACGGGCTGAGCGCGCTGCTCAACGCCGTGTTCTTCGGTCTCCTCATCGTCGCCATCGACGGCGCCGGCCACGGCGAGCGCTGGACGGGCGTGGCGCTCGGCTTCGTTCTCGCGCTCGCTGCTGGCATCGCCTTGGTACTCCGGCAATTGCCACAGACCTCGCCGCTGCTCCCGGTCGATCTCCTGCGCATCCGCGCCTTCGCGCTGGCGATCGCCACCTCGGTCTGTTCCTTCATCGCGCAGATGCTCGCCTATGTGGCGCTGCCCTTTTATTTCCAGGACGCGCTCGGCCGCACCCAAGTGGAGACGGGATTGCTGATGACGCCCTGGCCGCTGGCGACGGCGGTGGTCGCGCCGATCGCCGGGCGCCTCGCCGACCGCCATCCCGCCGGCGCGCTCGGCGGCATCGGGCTCGCGACCTTCGCGTTGGGACTGCTGCTGCTCGCGCTCCTGCCGGCGCAGCCGAGCAGCATCGACATCGCCTGGCGCATGGTACTGTGCGGCGTGGGCTTCGGCCTCTTCCAGACGCCCAACAACCGCGCCATCCTCACTTCCGCGCCGCGCGAGCGCAGCGGCGGCGCCAGCGGCATGCTCGGCACCGCCCGGCTCGTCGGCCAGACCGTCGGCGCAGCACTGATGGCGCTGATGTTCACGCTCTTCGACACGCACGCCACCACGGCGGCGCTGGCCACGGGCGCCGCCATCGCGCTCATCGCCGCGGCGGTGAGCTCGGTCAGGCTGATCGAGCGAAACCGGGCGCGGTGAAATTTGCGGCGCCGTCGATCTTCTGGTCCAATCGCTCGATGCAAAGTCCGGGACCGATCGATCTCGCCCGCCGCGTCGAAGAAGCGTGCCTCAATGGCTGGCCCGCACTTCGGGAGGTTGACGGAACCTTGTGCGTCAACTCGGTGACCGATGCTGCGTGCCGCCGGCAAGGCTTGTCTTATCGCACCATCTCAGCACTGCTCGTCTGGGCGCGGCGCCGCCGCGCCAGCGACGCCTGCGTCCCGGTGGTCGCGACGAATGCGCCGGCCGTCGCTCTCTATGAACGGCTCGGTTTTCGGACGGAGATGTATCGGTACCATTATCGTCGCGCGGCAACGCGGCCGAGTTGAGACTAAACCAGCAGCGCGCCTTCGAGCATGAGCAGCCGCCGCTTGGTCTCGGCGCCCTTGCCGCCGCTGTAGCCGCCAAGCCTTCCATCCGCCGCCAGCACGCGGTGGCAGGGAATGAGGATGGGCAGCGGATTGCGACCGCAGGCCTGGCCCACCGCGCGCGGCGCCGCGGCGAGCGTACGGGCGAGGTCGCCATAGGTGCGAGTGTCGCCATAGGGAATGTCCGACATGAGCTGCCACACCCGCAGCTCGAAAGGCGAGCCCGCCGGCGCAAGCGGCAGGTCGAATTCCTTGCGCCGCCCGTCGAAATAGGCCGCGAGCTGGCGCTTCGCCTCGAGCAGCAGCTTGGTCGGCTCGCCCGGTGGCCGCTTGCCGCCGAAATCGAGCGCAGTCAGCCGCCCGTCCTCCTCGAAGAGGGTGAGCCGTCCCAAGGGGCTGTCGAGGGCGAGGCGCGGCATCGGCTTGCGCGGTCAGCGCCTCCCGGAAAGATCGGCGGCCAGCGCCGCGGGGTCGGTGAGCGGCAGCGAGCATACCGGGCCCTGGCAGACATAGGCGGTGGCGCGGCCTTCGACTTGGCCCTTGCCGGCGGCGGGATGGCCCGCCGGCAATTCCGCCTCGGGCGGCACCACGGCGAGCACCTTGTTGGGCAGGCTGACGCCGCTCACCGCGCGCAGCAGCGCATCGGTGTCGGCCTCGCCGCGCCGGCCGCGGATCACGATCTGCAGGCCGCGCTGCAGCACCTCGTTGCCGTTGATGAGCGCGGCGAGGCCGAAGACGTTGCGCTGCACCTCGCCGGCGAAAGCGGCGACGGTCGCCTCGGCGCGCGCGCGATAGGCCTCGTTGCCGGTGAGATAGAAGAGCCGCGCCAGCACGCCGACCATGACGCCGTTGCCCGATGGGTTGGGCGAGTCCTGCGCCGTCTTGGTGCGGGCGATGAGCGATTCCGTATCGTCGGCGGTGAAGAAATAGCCACCGCCGGCGGCGTCCCAGTAATGGCGGTCCGCGATCGCGGCCCAGGCCTCGGCGCGCGCCAGGTATTGGCCGTCGCCTGTCGCCTCGTAGAGGGCGAGCGCGGCGCGGCTCATATTGGCGTAGTCGTCGAGCACGGCGGGGTGGCGCTTCCTGCCGGCACGCCAGGAGTGGAAGAGGCGGCCTTCCGGATCGGTCACCTCGCCGGCGATGAAGGCGAAGGCGTCGATGGCGTAATCGAGCCAATCGGGCCGCTCGAACGCGACCGCCGCATTGGCGAGCGCGGTGATCATCAGCCCGTTCCAGTCGGCAAGCACCTTGTCGTCGAGTCCGGGATGGACGCGCTCCTCGCGCGCATGGAAGAGGACAGCGCGGCAGGCGCCGAGCTCGGCCTCGGTGGCGGGATCGGCGAGCTGGATATGCTTCAGGCGATTGAGGATGGTATGGCCTTCCCAATTGCCGCCGGGGGTCACGTCGTAGAAGGCTTTGAACTTCGCCGCGCGCTCACCGAGCAGGCCGTCGATCTCCTCGGCCGTCCAGACATAGAACTTGCCTTCCTCGTGCTCGCTGTCGGCATCGAGGCTGCTGGCGAAGGCGCCCTCGGGGGTCAGCATCTCGCGCGTCGCCCAGTCGACCGTCTCGGCGACGCGCATGGAGTAGAGCCCCTTGCCGTCTTCCTGGAACACGAGCGTCAGCAGGTCGATGAGCTGCGCATTGTCGTAGAGCATCTTCTCGAAATGCGGCACCAGCCAGCGCGCATCGACCGAGTAGCGCGAATAGCCGCCGCCGACATGATCGTAGATGCCGCCTTGCGAGATGTGGTCGAGGGTGAGCTCGACGGCGTGGCGGAACGGCTCCTGACGCGTCCGCCGCCAGGCGCGCCACAGCAGCTCGAAGATGCCGGGCTGCGGGAATTTGGGCGCGTCGCCGATGCCGCCGTTGAAGGGATCGACCTCGCGCACGAGCCGCTCGGCGATGCGGTCGGTGGCCTCGATCGAGATGCCCGGCCCGCGCTCGGGCGCGGCGAGCCGCGCCAGCCCTTCCTTGAGCGCGCCGACATTGGTGGCGATCTTCTCGCGCTCGTTGCGATAGGCGGCGCTGATGGCGCGCAGCACCTCGGGGAAGCCCGGCCGGCCCCAGCGCGCGGTCGGCGGGAAATAGGTCCCGCCCCAGAACGGCTCGGCATTGGGCGTCAGGAACATGGTCAGCGGCCAGCCGCCTTGCTCGCCGAGCAGCGCCAGCGCGTGCTGATAGATGCTGTCGAGATCGGGCCGCTCCTCGCGGTCGACCTTGATGTTGACGAAGAGCTCGTTCATCAGCCCGGCGATCTCCGGGTTCTCGAACGACTCATGCGCCATGACATGGCACCAGTGGCAGGCGGCATAGCCGATCGACAACAGGATCGGCTTGTCGCTGTCGCGGGCGGCGGCCAAGGCGGCGGGCCCCCAGGCCTGCCAGTGCACGGGGTTGTCCTTGTGCTGCAGCAGGTAGGGACTGGTCTCTTCGGCGAGGGCGTTGCGCTTCATGCGAGGCAAACGGCGGCCGGAGGGTGGCGGCGCATTGCGCCGGGCGTTTACCGACTATACTGTGCCGCCGCACCCCGGCGCCAACCCAATCGACTAACCCCCGATCCGCCGCACACCCTGCGCTGTAAGGTCGAGCCGAAGAGTGTCCAAGTCCGCCATCACAGCGCCCGAAGCGAAAAGCGTCTCAAGTTCCGGTGACATGATGGCGCTCCGACATTATGCCAGCGTACTGGGACAGGTGCATTTTCGCAGAGATGCGCCACATAATACATAAACACTGTGCGCAACCCTATCCGAGTATCCCCATGGCCGCCGATCCGCCGCTCTTCTTCCACAAGCACGTCTTCTGCTGCACCAATACACGCCCGCCGGGCCATCCCAAGGGCTGCTGCAGCGAGAAGGGCAGCGAAAAGCTGCGCAATTACATGAAGGCGCGGGCGAAGGAGCTGGGTCTCAAGGACGTCCGCATCAACGCCGCCGGCTGCCTCGACCGCTGCGAACTCGGCCCCACCATGGTGATCTATCCCGAAGGCGTGTGGTATGGCTACCGCACGACCGCCGACCTCGACGAGATCCTCGAGGCGCATCTCGTGCGCGGCGGGCGCGTCGAACGGCTGATGCTGCCGCCAGAGCAAAAGAAGCCGGGCGAGTAAGCGATAACCCACCGCCAGTCCTCACCGCATGCGAGGGAGGTGGACTCGCACGAGGAGAGGGAGGGGTAGGTAGCGGTGTCACCGGTCGTGAACGGAGCTACTATCTTCGCACTTGCGACGGCGCCCGGCCGCGCTGGCGTCGCGCTGTTGCGCATCTCAGGCCCGGCAGCAGCGCAAGGGCTGCGCGCAGTCGCTGGCTTCATCCCGCCACCGCGGTTAGCCCGACGCGCGCGTTTCCGCGATCCTTTGGGCGGCGAAACGATGGACGACGGTCTCGTTTTGTTCTTTCCGGCGCCGCGCAGCTTCACCGGCGAGGATGTGGCCGAGCTGCATGTCCATGGCAGCCGCGCGGTCATCGCTGCCCTGGTCGAGGCGCTGACGCGGCTGCCGGGGCTGCGCTTGGCGGAACCCGGCGAGTTCACGCGGCGCGCCTTCGAGAACGGCAAGCTCGATCTCACCGCGGCGGAAGGGCTCGCCGATCTCGTCGCTGCCGAGACTGCGGCGCAGCGGCGGCAGGCGCTGCGTCAGCTCGAGGGCGAGCTCGGCCGGCTCTATGAGGGCTGGCGCGAGCGGCTGCTGCGCGCGCTGGCCCATGTCGAGGCCGAGATCGATTTTCCGGAGGAGGGGTTGCCCGGCGAGATCTGGGAGCGCGTGCGCGCCGAGGCCGATTCGTTGCGTCAGGAAATCGCCGGGCATCTTGCCGACAGCCGGCGCGGCGAGCGGCTGCGCGAGGGGCTTTCGGTGGCGATCATCGGCCCGCCCAACGTCGGCAAG
>DASVOY010000061.1:0-1759 GCA_036383115.1 Allostellaceae bacterium | reverse complement strand
TTCACTTGTGCCGATTGCCTGGGCGCTGAGGCGGCATCCGAGGCGACGATGCGCGAGCCGGGGTCGAAAGTGATCCCCGCCTGCATCTTGCCGAGGAACTGGAAGACCTGGAGCGGCTGCGGCTCGCCGAACAGCGCGGCGAGGCGGTGCTGCTCCTCGGGCGTGGCGTCGCGGCCGGAGCGGAACACGAGCACGGCATGTTCGGCGAAGGCGCGGCGGATCGCTTCGGCGGTTTCAGGAGGGAGGTCGCGGCTGAGATCGACGCCCTCTATCCGGGCGCCGATCGAGCCGGTCAGTGGCGTGATCGTCAGCGTGGTCTGCTCGTCCCGTACGGCGGTTGCCATCAGCGCATCTCCCGACTTCGCTTGTTACCCAAGCGTTTGTTTGGTTAGGCTATCCGAGGCTGCGCCGGCAGGCAACAGTTCAGTCGAGCGCGGCGACGATCCGGCCGACCACGCCGCCGCGTTCCAGCCGGGCGAGGCCTTCGGGAATCTCGTCGAAGCCGATCGTCGAGGCGGCGATGGTCAGGTCGCCGCGCGCCATGTGGCCGATGACCGCCGCGGTGTCGCTCTTGCTGCCGCCGCCCGAGCCGCGCAGGGTCACGCCCTTGCCGATCAGGTCCATGGTAGAGATCAGCGCCTCGGTGCGGCCGAGCCCGACCTGCACGACCAGTCCGCCGGGCCGCACGGCAGCGATCGCGCCCGCGGTGGTCGTGCCGAAACCGGCGAAGTCGACGATCAGGTCGAGGCCGTATTGCGCGAGGTCGCGGACGTCTTCGGCCAGCGCGACCACGCCCTGTTCGCGCGCGACGTCCCATGCCTCGCGGCGGGGCTCGGCGGCATAGACCTCGGCGCCGCCCAGAAAGGCGATGCGCGCGGCGGTCATGCCGAGCCCGCCAAGGCCGACGATACCGACGCGCTGGCCCGGCTTGAGCTCGCCCGCGACCATCAGCGCGGCATGCGAGGTCTGCCCAGCATCGGTTGCCGCGGCGCCCTGCACGAAGCTGACCGTCTCGGGCAGGGCGACGAGGCAATGAGTCGGCAGCAGGCAATGGGTCGCGTATCCGCCGTCGGCGTTGCGGCCCGGGCAATAGGCGATCGTGCCCGAAGCGACGACGCGGTCGCCCGGAGTGTAGTCGCGGACGTCTTCGCCCACTTCCAGCACAGTCCCGGCGATCTCGTGGCCGAGGATGATCGGCGGCTTCTTGGGCATGTAGGGCGTGAGCGTACCGTCCATACGGCCGACGTCGCTGTGGCAGAGGCCGGAGCCGCGCACCGCCAGAAGCACTTCGCCGGGGTCGGGGCGGGGGGTGGCGCGCTCGATCAGTTCCAGCGGCTCGTGCGCCCCAGTGAACAGCCATCCCTTCATCGCATTCCCTCCGCCTAGGCGAGTCCCAGTTTCGACAGCTCGTTGAGCAGCCGGGCGGGCATCACGTCACCTTCGCCGATTTCGCCGTCGAGGTCGGCGGGTGTGTCTTCTTCGGCGAGGTAACGCCAGCCCTGGTGCGCCCGTTTGCGCCTCGGCTGGACGGGGATCAACCGCGGCTCCATCCGGATCCACCAGCGGCCATCCTCGCGCTGTTCGAAGCCGATCAGCGGCGAGCGGCCGACGATGATGTGGTTGTGGATCCAGTAGAGCGAGCCGCCGACCATCTCCTCGTGCCGCTTGGGCAGGTAGCGCGTCGAGGTCCGTGCCTCGTCCTGGCTCTCCAGCCAGGCGCGCAAGGTCGCCGGGCTTTCGGAGCCATAGGCGATCTTGG
>DASVOY010000060.1:0-5161 GCA_036383115.1 Allostellaceae bacterium | reverse complement strand
CACCTCCGGCTGCACCGCCGAAGCCTGCGGCTTCCGCGACAGCTTCCCGAAGTTCGGCAGGGTCGAGGCGGCCGTGATCGGCATCTCCAAGGACAGTGTCGCCTCGCACGACAAGTTCAAGAGGAAATACGAGCTGCCCTTCACGCTCGCCTCCGATGCAGACGGCGAGGTCTGCGAGGCCTACGGCGTGTGGGTCGAGAAGAGCATGTACGGCCGGAAATACATGGGCATCGAGCGTGCCACCTTCCTCATCGACGAGAAGGGCGTGGTGCGCGGCGTCTGGCGCAAGGTCAAGGTACCCGGACACGTGGACGCGGTGCTCGCCGCCGCGAAGGTGCTCTGACGCCGGCCGCCGACACGCTGAGCGCGGCCGCCTGCACCGTGCTCGCGGCAGCCGAGCCGGGCGACAAGGTGGCATTGACGCAGGCCGCGGCGGCGGCGTGGCGGAGCGGCGCGCTCGGCGCGATCGGCAGCGTCCTGCCGCCCAGCCGCCCGGCGCGTCCGGGGCGCCCCCCTCTCCTGCCGCCGCGCGACATGCCGAAGCGCCGCGCCGGCGGCTCAACGGCCGGGCGGATCGCGCTGTTGCACGCGCTCGCCCATATCGAGCTCAACGCCATTGACCTCGCCTGGGACCTCGTCGCGCGTTTCGCCGCGGCGAGCTTGCCGCGCGACTTCTACGACGACTGGGTCGGCGTGGCTGTCGAGGAAGCGAAGCATCACGCGCTCGTGGCCGCGCGGCTCGCCGCGCTCGGCGCGGCCTATGGTGATCTCCCTGCGCATGACGGGCTCTGGGAGGCGGCCCAGGCGACGGCGCATGATCTCTTGGCTCGGCTCGCCGTGGTGCCGCTCGTACTCGAGGCGCGCGGTCTCGACGTGACGCCGGCGATGATCGAGCGGCTCGGACGCTTCGGCGACGCCGAGAGCGCGGCCGTGCTGCAGGTGATCTACGACGACGAGATCGGCCATGTCGCCGTCGGGCGCCGATGGTTCGACTGGGTTTGTGCGCGGCGCCGCCTACCACCCGCGCAGACCTATCAGGAGTTGGTGCGGCGGCACTTCAAGGGCGCGCTCAAGCCCCCGTTCAACCGGGCCGGGCGCGAGGCCGCATGCCTGCCGGCGGCCTTTTACGAGCCTCTTGCCGCCGGGTGACGCCCGGTGCGTCTGTCGCCTTGCCGCTGCCTTATTTGCCGGATATCGTTCGATGTTTTCCGGCTGATTCAGAAAGAACTTTGTCAGATGAAGCAGCTGTCGATCCTGTTGCTTGCGGCTCTGGCCGCAGGCAGCAGCGTTGCTTGCGCGCAGCCCGCGCCATCGTCGCCACCGCCGCCGCCATCGGTGGCGCGCTCTTCGGCCGCGGAGCGCCTCTATGCCGCGGCGCGGCCGAAATTGCTGCAGATACGCACGGTGGTCGTGGCTGCAGGTCAGCAATCCTCGATCGGCTCAGGGTTCCTGGTGGGCGCCGGAGGGTTCGCCATCACCAATTACCATGTCGTGTCGCAATTCGCTCTTGAGCCCGCGACCTACCGCCTCGAATACACGGCGGCCGACGCCAGCCGCGGCGAACTGACGTTGCTGGCAATCGACGTGCCGAACGATCTCGCTGTGGTGCGTATCGACAAGCGCGACGCGCCATTCTTCCAGCTCGACGCCAGGGCGGTGGCCGGGGGCGTGCCGAAGGGCGAGCATCTGTATTCGATGGGAAACCCCCTCGATCTCGGTTTTACCATCGTCGAGGGCACCTATAACGGACCGGTCGAGCGCAGCTACAACGAGCGGATTCATTTCACCGGAGCGGTCAACCCCGGCATGAGCGGCGGCCCGGCGGTGGCCGCCGATGGCCGTGTCGTCGGCATCAACGTGTCCAAGCAGCTCGGCGGCGAGCTCGTCAGCTTCCTGGTGCCGGCCCGCTTTGCCGTGGCGCTGCTGAAGCGTGCGCAAGGGAACGTTCTTCTCTCCCGCGAGAGCATCCGCGCCGAGATCGGCCGTCAGATCGCCGCCTGGCAGGCGGGGCTTTACAAATCCGTCGACGAGCAGGGCTTCCGCTCGATCAGCTTCGGCCCCTACCGCGCGCTGGAAAGCACGGCGCCGTGGTTCACCTGCTGGGCACGGACGACCGCCGGCCAGGTGCCGAAGCCGCGAGCGACCGTGGACACGACGAGCTGCTACAGCGACACGCGACTGTTCATCGCCAGCGACCTGAACACCGGCTTCATTCAGGTGACCTACTCTTATTTCAGATCCGTCGACCTCAACCCGTTCCAGTTCGCGGCGTTCCTGTCCCAGCACGTCGAATCGCCGCAGATCGGCGGCTGGTCAAAGAAGTGGTACACGCAGCAACGCTGCCATGAGGAGTTCATCGCCGCGTCGGCGACGGGCGACCACCCGCGACTGCGCGCCGTATGGTGCGCGCGCGCCTATCACGAGTTCGCCGGGCTCTACGACGTCTCCGTGAGCACGATGACGCAGAACAGCAGCAGCGAAGTGCTGGTCGCGGCGCTGAGCCTTCAGGGCGTCAGCTATGAAAACGCCGTAACGGTGGCGAAGCGCTTTCTCGAAGCCGTGCAATGGACCCCGTAATCTGGATCGAGATCCTGTCGCGGCACCGCGCTGTCGTGGCGCGATACCGCGTTTCCGGCCCGGAGATCCGCATCGGCCGCGGCTATGGCAACGACGTCGTGATCGACGATCCCTATCTTGCCGTGGAACATGTCCGCATCCGCCGCGATGAGAGCGGCGCTTTGGTCGCCGAGGACATCGGCACGGCCAATGGGATGTTCAGCGATCGCAGCACCGGCAAAATCGAGCGCGTCGTTCTCGATGGCGACCGCATCATCCGTATCGGCCAGACCTATCTGCGCGCACGCGACGCGAGTTATGCCGTGGTGCGGGAGCGCCCGTTGAAGCGCCAGATCGGAACTTGGCCCGTCGCCCTTGCTTTGGCTGCGGCCATCCTGGGCATGGAGGCATTGTCGCTGTGGCTGGGCGAGACCAACTCGCCCAAGCTCTCCCGTTATCTCCCGCCGCTGCTGGGGCTGGCCGCCGGCGTGCTGAGCTGGTCCGCCGCCTGGGCGATCCTGTGCCGCATCTTCTCCGGCCAGGCGCGCTTCGAGCGCAATCTGCTTGTCGCCCTCGTCGGCCTGCTGGTCCTGACGCTGTACAGCGATTTCGCCGAATCCGTCGGCTTCGCGCTTTCCTGGTACCCGATCGCGAGCTATGACTATGTCGCCTCATACAGCATCGTGGCCGCCATCTGCTTCTGGCACCTGCGGGTGATCGGCCCGTCGCGCCTCAAGATCAAGGCGGGCGTGGTTGCCGCCCTCGCGGTCATCACGATCGCGGCGCAGACTCTGCCGCAGATAGAGGCGCGCGATTACGCCCCGCAGAACTACGCCCGGCACTTGATGCCGCCAGCGCTCCGCCTCGCGCCGCTGCGAAGCGAAAGCGGCTTCTTCGCCGATGTCGAGCGACTCAAGAGCAGGCTCGACCGGGATCGCGCGAAGCCGGCATCGGCGAGTGGCGACAGCGCTCCAAGCGATTCCGAAGATTAATCGCCGGAGCCTTGCCGCGCCTCCGGCTCCTGTGTCGCCGCGTCCGCGCCGGCGATGCGGGCGGCGAGCGAGGCTTGGAGAAAGCGGTCGAGATCGCCGTCGAGCACGGCGCCGGCATTGCCGATGGTCACACCGGTGCGCAGGTCCTTCACCTGCTGATAGGGCTGCAGCACGTAGGAGCGGATCTGGTGGCCCCAGCCGATGTCGGTCTTGGTGGCGTTCATCGCCTCCACTGCCGCCTCGCGCCGCTGCAGCTCGATCTCGTAAAGCCGGGCCTTGAGCATCGACATCGCCTTGGCGCGGTTCTGGTGCTGCGAGCGCTCGCTCTGGCAGGCGACCACGACGGGATCGCCGCCATCGGGCGGCGTGTAGGTCATGCGCACGGCGCTGTCGGTCTTGTTGACGTGCTGTCCGCCGGCGCCGGAGGACCGATACGTGTCGACGCGAAGATACTTGTCCTCGACCTCGACTTCGATCTTGTCATCGACGACAGGATAGACCCAGATCGACGCGAAGCTGGTGTGCCGGCGCGCGTTCGAATCGAAGGGCGAGATGCGCACCAGGCGATGCACGCCGCTCTCGGTCTTGAGCCAGCCATAGGCGTTCTCGCCGATGATCCGGAGCGTCGCCGACTTGATGCCCGCCTCCTCGCCCGGGCTCTCCTCGAGCCATTCGACCTTGTAGCCATGCTGCTCGGCCCAGCGCGTGTACATGCGCAGCAGCATCTCGCCCCAATCCTGCGCCTCGGTGCCGCCGGCGCCGGCGTGGACCTCGAGATAGGCATCGTTGGCGTCGGCCTCGCCCGAGAGCAGGCTCTCGAGTTCGCGCTGGCCTGCCTCCCGGCGCAGCCGCTCGAGCGTGCGCTCGCCATCCGCGACCATCGCCTTGTCACCCTCGCCCTCGGCCAGTTCGACCAGATCGAGCGTGTCCTGGAGCTCGCGCTCGATGCGGCGATAGCCGCCGACGCCGCGGTCGAGCCGCGTGCGCTCGCGCATGATCGACTGCGCGTGGGTCGGATCGTTCCAGAGATTGGGATTCTCGACGAGCGCGTTCAGCTCGGCGAGCCGCCGCGTGGCGTTGTCCCAGTCAAAGATGCCTCCTCAGCAGCGCCAACGAGCGTCGAATCTCGTCGGCCACCGCCTGAATCTCAGCACGCATAAATGAATCCCCTCGGCATCGGCTGCGACAAAGATGAGCGCGCTCCCGCCGATGTCAATAGAGCCCGCCGGTGCCGCTCGACGGCACCGTGCGCGGCGGGCCCGACGGAGCCGGCGTGGCCGAGATCACCGGCGCCGGCCCTGTGGCGGGCGCCCCGCCGGCGGTAGTCATGCTTTCGGCAGCGGGCTCGTCGGTGGGCCCGCCCAGCGAGGCGGCATCCTCGTCGTCGCTGATCGGGCCGTGCACAACGGTTGGAACCGGCGCATCGCCGCTCGGCTCGGTGCCGGGCTTGAACGCCTCATAGATCACGTTCTTGTCGCCCGGGCGCGCCAAGAGCCCGGTGCCGGCGTCGACCCGCACCAGCCGGATGCCCGGCGGAATGCGGAAGGGAATGGCCGGCTTGTCCTTGAGTGCCACATACATGAAATCGCGAAACACCGGCGCCGCGACCGAGG
>DASVOY010000059.1:0-2483 GCA_036383115.1 Allostellaceae bacterium | reverse complement strand
GCCGAGCGAGCCGTAGGTCTTGTTGTAGGATGCGAACTTGCCGACATAGATCGAGAACAGCGCCGAGCCTGCGAGCCACAACAGGGTCGCGGCGACGGCGCCCCAGCTGACCCAGCGCCATTTCGGCTCGGCGCGGCTCGGCGCGTAACGGTAAAGCGCGGCGAGCCCGACCATCATCAGCAGGACGAGGATCGGCCAGCGCAGAACCGCGGCGGCGGTCTTGCCGAACTCGCCGAAGGGCAGCAACCCGATCACCGCCGGCAGCACGGCGATCAGCGCCAGCGCGATAACCGCAAAGACGATCGCAGCCGCGGTGAGGCCGAAGGCGGCGAGTTGGAAGCGGATGAGACCGCGCTTCTCCTCCTCGCCATAGGTGACGTTGAGCGCCGTGATCAGGGTCGACATGGCCGACCGCGCGCCCCAGATTGCGACCAGCACCGAGATCACCAGGCTGAGCCCGAGGGTGGCCGGCGGGCCGGAGGTCACCGCCTTGAGCTGGTCGGCGATGAGGTTGATGGCGTCGCCGGGCAGCACGTCCTGGAGCGACGCGATCTGCCGCTCGACGTCCGCAGGATTGAACAGCAGCCCGTAAAGGGTGACGAGGGCGGTGAGCGTCGAGGGGATGGCCATGAAGGCGTAGAAGGCGACGCCGGCGGCGATGATCGAGATGTTGTCGCGCGAGATGCGTTCCTTGACCCGCAGCAGTATGTTCTTCCAGCCGCGCGCGGGGATGTCGCGCGGGCGGTCCGCTTTGCGGCCGGTGCGGGTCGCTGGTGTTTTCTCGCGCGCATGCGCGAGACCGTCGTCCTTGCGCTCCGCCCGCTCTTCGTCTGCCACCTTTCGCCTCCCTGCCGGCTCCCCGGCCAACGCTCCGGACAAACAACGCGGCCGAGGCCAGCATCGCTTCCCTGTCGCGGCGCGGCAGCAAGGCGGTTCCAATGCACCGGCCACGCTTGCGCTGCGCCCTCGGCGTAGGACTGGCACACAGCGGCACCAGCATCACCCGTGAGCCAGCTGGCATCCGTCTCCGGGAAACCATTGGTTAACCACGTCGCGACATGATGAACGCGGCGACTTGCGGAATGGGGCAGGCGATGGTTCCCGATTATTCCACGGCGGACGCGGCGAGCGGTGCCAGGCCGACACCGGCACCCCGTCTAAATCCGCTGCCGCCGCGCCGCGCCGACGCGTCGGACGAGACGATGGCGCGGATCAATCGTCTGGTGACGGCGATCAAGGCCGAGCGGGGCGCCGAGGGCGCCGTGCACCAAGCCGCGGAAACCGGCGAGCGCGGTCAGCTCGTTACACTGCTGCGTCGGTTCCTCGCCGCGCGCGAACGCGAGCGGCTCGCCTGGGAAGAGGCGATGAGCCGGCTCGAGGCGGAGCTGGCCGAGACGAAAGCTGCGGCACGCGCCGTGCAGGAGCAGGCCGCCGGCGGGCATCAGCGCGCGCTCGCCGATCTCGAACTCCTGCACGAGCACCAGCGCTCGATCTGGTCGCTGGAGCGGCGCCGGCTCGAGGTCACCGTTGTGGCGCTGGAACGGACGCTGCGCGCGCAGGGTGCGCGCAGCAAGGCGCGACTCGTCTTCGCCGCGAGCCTGCTGGTCGTTGCGGTGCTCGGGCTCGGCGTCGCCACCGACAGCGATCCCGGCGCCACGGCCGGCAGATTGCTCGAGCGTTTCGATTCCGTCCGTCAGCTCCCGTTGCCGGAGCTGTTGCATCAGGGCCGGTCGCTCACCACCCGCTGATCACCGCGCCGAACTGTATGGGCGCCTTGCCGTCGACGCCGGCACACCCCCATCCATGTCATTTTTCATGAGCACGGTGGGCAAGACGCCGATGCCGCCGGCCGGCCGCGCTTGCCGAGCTGACGCTATTTCTGCTCGGTAATGCCGCCGCCCTCGTGCCGGCCGATGGCCATGTCGGTGTTCTGGCGATCCTGTCCCGGCGCGGTCGAGGCGTCGGGTGCGGGCAGCGGCGACACTGGTGATCCCGGCACCGTCGTGCCCGACTGCTTGCCGGTGTCGGTCTGCGTCTCGTTGTACTGACTGGGCGACGGCGGGGCGAGCGGCTGACCGACCGCGCCTTGGCCACGCTGCGTCGAGGCGTCTGGTCCGGGCAGCGGCGACACCGGCGTTCCCGGCGGCGGTGCGGAGTTGGTGTTGTAAGGCGAGGTGGTCTGGGCGTTCGCTGCCGCAACCCACATAGTCAACACGAGGATGGAAGTCGCGAGCGACAACAGGCGGCGCATCGCATTCTCCTTTCCATGAAAGCGGCGGCCCGGGAGCCGTGTCGGCCGGGCCGTCGGATCGCGCATACGGGATCAACGCCGCCATCACGGCGCGGAGTTCCTTCATCGAACTTGCATCGCTCGCGCCGACCGGTGCGATGCTCGCTGCGTCACAGCTTTGGCGGCGGCAAGGCGCCGAGTACCGTCTCCAGGGCCAATGCCGATCGCGAGCGAGCGGCGGTCGCTGTTGACG
>DASVOY010000058.1:0-2019 GCA_036383115.1 Allostellaceae bacterium | reverse complement strand
CGGCGCCTTGTGATGCACTCGCGCCGCGGGCCGCCATGGCTCGCGCCGGCCGCGCCAGCGTTTCGAGCGCGTAAGCCTCGAGCTCGGCGGCGCGATGCGCCGCGGTGTGGGTGCCGAGCACGCGTTCGCGGGCGCGAAGTCCGATCTGCTGGCGCTCCTCTTCCGGGACATCGCGCAGATAGGCCAAGGCCTCGGCGCTCCGGCGCGCGATGAGGATCTCGCGGCCCGGTGCGAAGAAGCTCTCGATCCCGGCCCAATGGTCGCTGATGATCGGCGTGGCGCAGGCGGCCGCCTCGAATAGCCGCACGCTGGGCGACCAGCCGGCGCGCACCATCGCGGCGCGGGTGATGTTGAGCGTGAAGCGCTGGCTGGTATAGAAGCCGCGATGCCGGTCCGGCGGGAGGTGCTGGATGCGCCGCACGTTGCGCGGCCAGCCCAGGCCCCTCGGATATTGCGGGCCGACCACGGCAAAGCGGCCCTCCGGCCACGCCCGCGCCGGCGCGCAGAGAAGGCGCTCCAACGCTGGTTGCCGGTCGTCGCTGTAAGTGCCCATGTAGCCCAGATCCCAGCGCGGCCGCCGCCCGAGCGGGGCGTAAATCGCGGGATCGACCGAGCAATAGAGCGGCCGCACCATGCGGGCGCCGTAGCGGCGCTCGAGCAGCTCCAGCACCGGCCCGCCGGTGAAGGAGAGATAGAGGTCGTAGCGCGCGACCAGCGCCGGGGTAAGATAATCGGCATCGTCGCGCGCCAGCCGCGCGAGCGTCACCGGCGTATCGATGTCGTAGAATGCCGTCGCGCCTCGCGCCTCGCGCGTGACCCATTCGCCGACCGCGATGCCCTCCGGTACGAAGGAGCCGACGATCACCAGGTCGGCGTCGCGGACGAGCACGGTGAAGCGGCGCCTGAGCTGCGCCAGCGAGCGATAGACATGGGTCCTGCCGTAGGGCGGCTTCGGCAGGTCGCGATTGTCGGCGTACCAGGGCACATCGCGCTCGAGAAAGGTCACGCGATGGCCGCGCCGGACCAGCTCACGCATCAGCCCGCGATAGGTGGTGGCGTGGCCGTTGCCCCAGGACGAGGTGATCGACAGGCCCAGGATGACGACCGACAGCGCCGGCGGCGCGGCTGAGACGCGCCTCATGCCGGGCATCCCTCTAGCACGCTCTCGAGCAAGCGGACGCGCGCGGCATAGGTGTGATGCGCCAGCACCCGGCGGCGCGCCGCCTCGCCGATGCGCCGCGCGCGCTCCGGCGTCAACGCGGCGAGATGCGCCGCCACCTCGTCGCCGTCGCGCGCTGCCAGCACTTCGCGGTCGGGCTCGAGGAAGAGCTCCATCCCTTCCCAGGCGTCGGAAATGAGGCAGGCGCCGGCGCCGGCCGCCTCGAAGACGCGGGTTGCCGGGCTGAAGCCCATGCTCGCCATGCTGTCGCGGCTGACATTGAGCACAGCCTGCATCGTCGAATTGACCGCGTTGTGGTCACGCGTATAGACGTGACCGACATAATCGACATTGGACGGGAGAGGCTTGTCGGCCCAGCCATTGCCGCCGAGCAGGAAGCGACGGTCGGGAAGCAGCGCCGCCGGCCGCAGGAAGAATTCCTCGACCCGAGCCTCGCGGTCGGGCAGGCGGTTGGCGAGGAGCGCGAGATCGGCGGCGAAGCGCCGGTCCGGCGGCACGCGGAAATGCGTCAGCGGATCGAGCGCGTTGTAGATCGGCACGCAATGCCGCGCGCCGAAGGCGGCGTAGGCCGCGACCACGGGATCGCCGCCGCCATAGGTCAGGACGAGATCATAGCGTGGGATGAGCGCGCGGAACGGATCCCTGGGGTCGTCGCGCAGCCGCTGCAGCGTCGCCGGCGCATCGACGTCCCAGAAGATGGTGGTGAGCCCCGGCCGCTTCAGCGCGGCGACGGCGGCCTCGAGATGGGCGTCGAGCACGCCGACGCCGCTCGCCTTGACGACGACGTCGCCGCGCGCCGCCTCGGCTAGCGCCTGCTCCAGCGCGCCGGCATCGGCGGG
>DASVOY010000057.1:0-2655 GCA_036383115.1 Allostellaceae bacterium | reverse complement strand
GTCAGCTGCCCGCTATAGCCGCTGCGCGCCAGGTAGCGATCGAGCAATCCCGGCATGAGCTTGTTGCCGATGATGGCGGCGACGGTCGAGCCGCCGACATAGACCTCGCGGCGGCGAGCCTGAGACGCAAAGACGATCGCGTGGGCCGCCACCTCGGGCTCGAAGATCGGCGGCACCGGCTGCGCCCGGCGCGGCATCTTGTTGCGCGCCCAGTCGAATTGCGGCGTGTTGAGCGCCGGCATCTGCACCATCGTGACATGCACGCCGCTGCCGTCATGCATGAGCTCGGAGCGGAGGCTGGCGGTGAATCCGAGGACCGCATGCTTGGCGCCGCAATAGGGCGCCTGCAGCGGGATCGAGCGATAGGCGAGCGCCGAGCCGACCTGGACGATGGTGCCGCGGTTGCGCGGCCGCATGCGCTTCAACGCCGCCATCGTGCCGTAGACGAAGCCGAGATAGGTGACCTCGGTGGCGCGGCGGTATTCGTCCGGGCTGATCATGTGCACGGGCGCGAAGATCGTCGCCATGGCACAGTTGACCCAGATGTCGATCGGGCCGAACTGCCGCTCGACCGCCTCGGCCGCGCTCTCCACCGCATCGGCATCGGCGACGTCGGCCGGGAGCGCCAGCGCCTTGCCACCCGCCGCCTCGACCTCCGCCGCCGTCGCGTTGAGCCCGTCGACGCCCCGCGCCAGGAGTCCGATTTGAGCCCGCCGCTGCGCAAAGGCCCGCGCCGTCGCGCGCCCGACGCCGGCGGTGGCCCCCGTGATGACGACTACTTGCGGCATGTCAGCCTCCGTTTGGGTGCAAGGCGGCCCGGGCGACGTTCGGCTCCGGTAGCCCCGGGACCGGCGCCGGCATCGCGAAGAGGCCGCCCTCATCCGGCTGCTGGTGCCGCTCCTGCTCGGTGAGCGACCAGTTTGCGGAGGTGACATAGATCGTGTCGAACCCCGAGCCGCCGAAGGCGGGCATGGTCGGGTAGCGCACCGGCAGTTGGACTTCCCGCTCCAGCCTGCCGTCGGGATCGTAGCGCCGCAGCACGCCGGCGCCGTACACGGCACACCAGTAGAAGCCGTCGCTGTCGACGTTCGCCCCGTCAGGCCCGGCCTGGTCGGGCAGGTCCTCCATGCGAACAAAGACGCGCCGCTTCGCTGCTGCGCCGCTCTCGAGATCATAATCCCAGGCCCAGATCGTCCGCGCCTTGGTGTCCGAGTGATACATCGTGCGTCCGTCCGGGCTCCAGGCGAGGCCGTTCGAGGTATGCACGCTGGGCGTGACCCCGTGCCAGCTCCCGTCTTCCTCATAGCGCCAGAGCGGCGTCGCCTGCGCCGCCTCGCGCTGCTGGTCGCCCGGCGGGAGCGGGTGATACATCGTCCCGGCAAAGAAGCGCCCGCCGGGGGCACAGCGCCCGTCGTTGAAGGCAAAGCGACGCGGATCGAAGGGCGGCGGCGCCAGAAAGACGAGCGCGCCCGTGTCGAGGTCGAACTCGAACAGACCGGTGCGCAGGGCGACCACGGCGCCGCGTCGCGTCAGCCCGTAGCATCCGATCCACGCCGGCATGTGCCAGCTTGCGTCCTGGCCCGTCGCGGGATCGAATGCGTGCAGTGCCGGCGCGCGGATGTCGACCCAGAACAGGCGCTGTCGTGCCGTGCACCAGGTCGGCGTCTCCCCGTTCAACGCGCCGGCGCGCAATACAAGGTGGACGTCCGTCATGACGCCCCTCTAAAGTTCGCCGCGCGCCGCCAGGGCGCGGATGCGGTCGGCGGTGTGGCAGGCGATGGCCTGGATGGTCAGCGACGGGTTCACGCCGCCCACCGTCGGGAACACGGAGCCGTCGCAGATCCAGATATTGCGGATGTCCCAGCTGCGGCAGTCGGCATCGACGACGCTGGTGCGGGGATCGTCGCCCATGCGCGCGGTGCCGTTGAGGTGGCACGTGTCGTCCTCCTGCCGCCAGATCTCCCTGGCGCCGGCGGCCTCGAGCGCCTTGGTCATGAAGCGCAGGGCGTGTGCGATCAGCCGCTTGTCGTTGTCGCACCAGGAATAGGTGACGCGCGCGATCGGCAGCCCGTACTGGTCCTTCTCGTCCGCGAGCGTCACGCGGTTGCGCTCCTGCGGCAGCATCTCGCCGACGATCTTGAGGCCGACCTGATGGTTGTACTTCTCCATCTCGGCCATCAGGGCTTCGCCCCAGAGGCCGCGACTTCCCGCCTGCGTCGCCGCCCACAGCGCGGGCAGCGGACCTTGGCTCATATAAGCGTAGCCGCCGAAGAAGTCCTTGGCGCGATCCTCGTAGTTCCAGTGCTCGGTGATGGCGAGCGACGGCGGCCCCTTGTAGGAGCGGATCTCGTCATCCACCAGGCCCCAGACCGCCTGGTTCGCCTGCACCATCAGGTTCTTGCCGAGAAGGCCGGAGCTGTTGGCGAGCCCGTCGGGATAGCGCGACGTGGCCGAATTCAGCAGCAGCCGCGGCGTCTCGATGGCATAGCCCGCGACGACGACGTTGCGCGCGCGCTGGAACCGCCAGCGGCCTTCGCGATGATACTCGACACCGATGGCGCGGCCGGCATCGTTCACGGCCACGCGCCCGACCATCGCGAGGTCGCGAATCTCGGCGCCGGCCTTGAGCGCCCGCGGCAGCCAGGTGATCAGCAC
>DASVOY010000056.1:0-4314 GCA_036383115.1 Allostellaceae bacterium | reverse complement strand
CGAAAGGCTGGTGCCAGTATTTCGCCGCCCGGGAGAATGCACACTAATACCACCAGGTGGAAACACCATTCCGTCGTCCCCGCGAAAGAGCGTGTGAATTTATCGACAGTGCTGGACTGACAACGGTGCGTCCTTCGACAGCCGCCCTTCAGGCGGCAGCTCGGGATGAGGCACTTTTCTCAATGCCATCAACAAATTCCGCCTCATCCTGAGCGGCCGCCGCAGGCGGACAGTCGAAGGACGCAGGATGGTTTTGCAGCCTCGCCGCAGCCACCCCTCAATTCTTTCACACGCTCGCAAGCGGGCACCCAGGCCCCGACTTGAGATCGGGGGAGCGACACCGGATTCCCGCTTTCGCGGAAATGACGGCAGGGATGCGGGTGCTGCCGGTTGATCGGATAGCGCTCTGAGCTTGACCGGCGTTGGCAGAGCGGGGGGATGGATCGAGCCCATGCCGCGAGCCGCCGCGCCACCTCCGCTTGCCGCTGCCGCCACCCGCAAAGAGCCGTTCGATATCGACGAGGTCTTCGTGCGCCTGCGGCTCGCCACCGCCGGCCTGCCGAAAGCGGCGATGTTCCAGCTCCGCGACGAAGGCTACGCTTCGCCTTTCGAGCAGCTGGCGGCGGCGCTCATCTCGGCGCGCACGCGCGACGAGACGACCGTTCCGATCTGCCGCCGGCTCTTCGCCGGCGCGCGCACGCCCGAGCAGCTCATCGCGCTGCCCGAGGGGCAGCTCCTGGCGCTCCTCCACGGCGCCACCTTCCCGGAGCAGAAAGCACGCAACCTCAAGCTCATCGCCGAGCAGATGATGGTGCGATACGGCGGGCGCGTGCCGGACACGATGGAGGACCTGACCGCACTTCCCGGCGTCGGCCCGAAGATCGCCGGGCTGGTGCTCGGCATCGCCTTCGGCAAGCCGGCGATCGCGGTCGACGTCCATGTCTTCCGCGTCGTCAACCGCTGGGGCTATGTCGCGGCGCGGACGCCGGAGAAGACGGCCGAGGCGCTCGCCGCCGTGCTGCCGCAGCGCTACTGGATCGAGATCAACGAGCGGCTCGTCCCCTTCGGCAAATTCATCTGCACGCGCGTGCGGCCGAAATGCTCGACCTGCCTGCTGCTGTCGATGTGCCGCCAGGTCGGGGTCACGCAGCACCAGTGACGCAGCTTATGTCGAGGTCGGCGATCTCGGCGCGGAACTCGTCGAGCGTGAAGAGATCGAGGCAGGGGCCGGCGCCGCGCCAGGCGATGGCGCTCTGCGCGAGCTTGCGCGCAAGCAGCACGGCAGGCGTGGCCGGCACGAAGGGGCCATGGCCAGCCGCCGCCACGAGGGACCAGGACCGCGCCAGCTTGCTCCCGTCGCGTCCCGTTCCGGTCAGCGTGACGAACATGCCGCCGCGGTCGCTGCCGAGCGGCAGCGTGACGCGGGCGAGGGCCGAGGCGAGCCCGGTGAACGCGGCCAGGTTCGGCAGCAACCGCGCGCGCGGCAACCAGGCGAGCAGCCAGAGCCCGAGATGGAGGAGGCCCAGCTCCAGCCCGGCATGAAACGTGACCGTGCTCACGCCGGGATAGCGCGCCGGGAAGAGCGCCAAGTCCGGCACGTCGCAGGCCGAGAACCAGCGCTTTCCGACGCCATCGATCGCGCGCCGGTGCAGATCGTGCCAGCCATGGACGGTCTGCCAGCTTCCGTCCTCCCAGCGGGCCATGGGGCGGCCGGCATACCCGAGGAAAGCGGCGATGAGGGCAGGGCCGCGCGGCGCGCGGTTGCCGGGCGAGATGCCGATCTCGATCGTGTCGAGCTGCGCGAATTCGCCGCGGAGGGCATCGACCGCAGCGGCCGACAGCGCCGGCACCGAGCTGGCGCCGCTGACCGCGACGACCGCTGCCGCGCGCGCCGCCTGATCGAGGCGGAAAAAATTGACGACGAAATCGCGCCCGTCGGCGATGTCGACGTAGTGGACGCCGTGCCGGATGCAGATCTCGGCGACGGCATAGTCCTGCCCCTGGAACGGCCCGGCGGTGTGGATGACGAGGTTCGGCCGCATGGCTTCGAGCGCATGCGCCAGATCGCGCGGGGCGTCGAGCACGAGCACCACGAGGCGGCTATCCGGCGCCTCCTGCGCGACCGCGGCGGCGAGCGCATCGAGAGCGGCGCGGGTGCGCCCGGCGGCGATGACCCGCATCTCGCCATGGCGGGCCAGGCGGCGGCAGATCCGGCTGCCGAAGACGCCGGCGGCGCCGAGCACGAGAACGGCGAAGCGGGCCGTGACTATTTCTTCCGGAAGGTGTCGAGCGCCACGACCTCGCCGGGCTTGTCGGCTTTCTCGGGCTTGGCCTCGGCCGGCACGGGCGCCGCCTCCGCCTCGGCCGGCGCCGCCTGGAACTGCAGCCCGAACTTGACGGCGGGATCGGCGAAGGCGGTGATGGACTCGAAGGGGATGACCAGGCGCTCCGGCCGGTTCTGGAAGCTCAGCGTCACCGCGAAGCACGGCTCGGTAACCTCGAGATCCCAGAACTGGTGCTCGAGCACGATCGTCATCTCGTCCGGATATTGCGTGGCGAGATAGTCGGGGATGCGGATGCCCGGGGAGCGCGTGCGAAAGGTGATGTAGAAATGATGGGCGCCGGGGAGCCCGTTGGCGGCGGCGCGGGCAAGGGCCTCGCGCACCACGCCGCGCAGCGCGGACTCGACCATCTTGTCGTATCGCAGGAGGTCCTTCACTCGCGCTCGACACCGCAGGGCTGCGCCGTCCCTCGGACGGCGGAATAAAGTGGGGGGTTTCTGTTGCCCGGTACCCCCCGGACCGCGAGTAGCTCTAGGCTTTAGTCCCCGTCAGGGGATTAGGCCGCGAGTGCCTCATGTGCCGTGTTGTCGTTGGCACGTAGTGTATGGCCCGATATCGGCGGTACCATGCCGGGCGACGGCTCGCATCTTTACTACGCGCGTCGATCCTGATTCGCCCCCAAAGCTGCCGCCCCCTCGGGCGGCGTATCGAATTGGTGGAGGCGCCGGGTACTGCCCCCGGGTCCGCTACGCCTATTCCATGCACCGTTTATCGCCATAGTCGGTTGCCCGACGATCTGAATATAAGGCTTTTCCATGACGGTGCAACCCGGCCCTGGGGCGCGTCGAGTCGCGCTTGGAGCGGCGCCGGGCCAAGGGTTAGAGTGGCAGCCCTTTCGCCTCCGGAGGCTCCCCGCCATGCCGCTGACGCCCGAGCAGAAGGCCGAGATCGACCGCCTGCGCGCGCAAGGCGCGCCGACCCGCCGCGCCACCGTGCCGGCGCTCGAGGAGATCCTCTACGAGCCGATCCCGGTGCTCGACCATGGCTTCGTCCGCGTCGTCGACTACATGGGCGACGACGCGGCGGTGGTGCAGGCGGCGCGCGTCTCCTACGGCAAAGGCACCAAGAAGGTGAGCGAGGACAAGGGGCTCATCCACTACCTGATGCGCCACCGCCACACCACGCCCTTCGAGATGTGCGAGATCAAGTACCACGTGAAGCTGCCGATCTTCGTGGCGCGGCAGTGGATCCGCCACCGCACCGCCAACGTCAACGAGTACTCGGCGCGCTATTCGATCCTCGACAACGAGTTCTACATCCCCGCGCCGGAGCAGCTCGCGGCGCAGTCCAGGAGCAATCGCCAGGGCCGCGGCGATGTGCTCGCGGGGCGGGAGGCGCAGCGCGTTCTGGAATTGCTGCGCGACGACGCCGAGCGCGCCTATCGGGGCTACGTCGAGATGCTGAACGCCGACGAGTCCGGCGCGGTGATCGATCCCGAGCGCCAGGGCCTCGCCCGCGAGCTCGCGCGCATGAACCTGTCGCTCAATTTTTATACGCAGTGGTACTGGAAGACCGACCTCTACAACCTGCTCAACTTCCTCAGCCTGCGCGGCGACTCGCATGCGCAATACGAGATCCGCGTCTATGCCGACGCGATGCTGTCGACGCTCGAGCGCTGGGTCCCGCTGACCGCCGAAGCCTTCCGCCAATACCGCTTGGGCGGCGCGCATCTCTCCGAGCGCGCGCTTGCCATGGTGAAGCGCCTCCTTGCCGGCGAGAAGGTGACGCAGGAGGAGAGCGGCATGAGCAAGCGCGAATGGACGGAAGTGATGGAAGTGCTGGAGCGGCAGGGATAACCGCCCGCTCGGCTGTGCGCGCTAGCGCGTAGGGCGCTGTGTCATCAAGGCTCGCGTTTCTTCCCTGACTGGTGCAGGCGGCGCGCGTCTCCTACGGCAAAGGCACCAAGAAGGTGAGCGAGGACAAGGGGCTCATCCACTACCTGATGCGCCACCGCCACACCACGCCCTTCGAG
>DASVOY010000055.1:0-1687 GCA_036383115.1 Allostellaceae bacterium | reverse complement strand
GACGGGCAGCGCCGTGTGCGCGCGGCTGCGCCGTTGAGCGTGGTGGCGCGGCCCTTGGCGCCGACCCAGCGCTCGCGCAGGATCGGCTGGTCGACGACGCCGAGCACCGGCCGGCCGCGCTGGGTCAAGGCGATCAGCGTGCCGAAAAGCGGGATACCGCTGATGAAGGATTTGGTGCCGTCGATGGGGTCGAGCACCCAGACATGCTCGGCATCGGGCCTGAGCCGGCCATGCTCCTCGCCGATGATGCCGTGCTCAGGGAAGCGCTCCTCGATGAGCCGGCGCATCGCCGCCTCGGCCTCGCGGTCGGCGATGGTGACCGGCGTCAGGTCGCTCTTGTCGTCGACGGCGATCTTCTGGCGGAAATAGCCGCGGATGATGGCGCCGGCGGTGTCGGCGAGCGACTCGGCGAGAGCGAGATGGGCGGCGGCGACCGGTTCCGTCATGCCGCCTCCCGCGGCGCTACTTGCCGAGCTGCTTCGGGCTGTCGCTCAGCGTGTTGAGGTAGGCCACGACATTGGCGCGGTCCTGCGCCTTGGGCAGGCCCGAGAAGGTCATCTTGGTGCCGGGGGCGAATGATTTCGGGTCGTCGAGCCACTGGTTGAGCTCTTGGACGTCCCATTTCTGGCCCTTGTGCTTGCTCAGCGCCGGCGAGAACGCGTAGCCGTTGCGACCCTCGGCGATCGGCTCGCCCAGGACGTTGAAGAGGTTGGGGCCGATGCGGTTCGGCCCGCCCTTCTCGAAGGTGTGGCAGGCCATGCATTTCTTCGACTGCTCCTTGCCGGCGTCGACGCTGGCATTGGCGAGCAGCGGCGCGATCGGCTCGGGCCCCTTGCTCGCCTCGCCGCCCTTCTGCTCGGTCGGCTCGGCGCCGGCGACGATATAGGCCGGCTTCTCCAGCGCCATCGGATGCACCAGCATATGCGCGATGATGCCGGACACCATCGCCAGAATCATGGCGCCGAGAATCGCCCCGGCGATCTTGTTCATCTCGAAGGACATTCGTCGATCCTCGGTATTCTCAGGGCAGGGCCGGCGGTCAGGGCGGCGGGAGAAAAGCCAATTTTCGCTGACAACTCAAACGAAATATGATTGAAGCGGCGGGACAATAGCGCGACCCTTGCGCACGCCGATCCGGTCTTTGTGCGGCATAACGCCGCAATTTGGCTGGGCGTGCCGCTGTGGGCGGCGCTTTCGCGAGGGGCCGCCCGTGACCGTTGTACCGTCCGCCTTCCGACCGATCGTCGTCATTCCCGCCCGCCTGGCTTCGACTCGCCTGCCGCGCAAGCCGTTGGCGGAGATCGCCGGGCTGCCGATGATCGTGCATGTGCTGCGCCGCGCCGAGGCGGCGGCGATCGGCCCGGTGGTCGTCGCCTGCGCCGAGCGCGAGATCAAGGACGCGGTGGAGCGCGCAGGCGGCCGGGCGGTGCTCACGCGCCCCGACCATCCGTCGGGCTCCGACCGCATCCACGAGGCGGTGACGGGTCTCGATCCGGCGCGGCGCCACGACGTGGTGGTCAATCTCCAGGGCGACCTGCCGGTGATCGACCCGGCCGCGATCCGCGCGGCGCTGGAGCCGCTCGCCGACGCCGCGGTCGACATCGCGACGCTCGCCGCGCCGATTCGCGACGCCGCGCTGCGCGACGATCCCAACACCGTCAAGGCGGCGGCGGGCTTTGCGCCGGGG
>DASVOY010000054.1:0-5448 GCA_036383115.1 Allostellaceae bacterium | reverse complement strand
CGGCCGCGGTCAGCGCAGCGACCTTGTCGGCCGCCGCCTTGCCGGCGCGCTCTGCCACTTGCCGGCGAGATTCCTCCTCCGCCTTGCGCTTGGCCTCTTCCTCGGCCTTGCGCCGTGCTTCTTCGTCCGCCTTGCGCTTGGCCTCTTCCTCGACGCGGCGGCGGGCCTCCTCCTCGGCGCGGCGGGCCTGTTCCTCGCGCTCGCGCGTCGCGTCGATGGCTGCCTGCTTGCGCGCATCCTCGTCCGCCCTGATCGCACCCTTGAGCGCGCGGGCGCGCCCGGCGCGCTCCTCGGCGGTGAGGCCGCGCGGCAGCACCGCCGGGCGCCGCGTGGGCTGGGCCGAGGGCGCCGCGGTGGTTGCCGGTCTTGCCGCTTCGCTCGGTGCTGCGGGCTCCGGCCGTTCGACAGGGCCGGGCGCGGGAGGCCGCTTGCGGCGCACCTCGACCTGGACCGTCTTGGAGCGGCCATGCGGGAAGCTCTGGCGCACCTGGCCGGTCTCGATCGGCTTGCGCAGCTCGAGCCGGCTGCCAGGTCGTCCCAGGCTCAGCGGGCGTTTCGTATCGTGGTCGCTGTTATCGGTCATCGTGATTCGGTACCGTACTTTCCTTGAGACGCGGCGCTGCCGCGTCTGAAATTTCCCCAACGATCTGCGGCCGGAAGCCCCCGAGCCGCGCCGCCTCGGCGACGAGCGCCTCGGCCAGCCGCCCCGGCGCCAACGCCGCATGCACGACATGCTCGCGCCCGAAAGCGGCGCCGAGCTCGGCGCTCGTCAGGCGATCGACCAGTGGCAGCCCCGGCGCCAGCGCCTTGAGTTTGCCGCGTCCGTCCGCCGCGCCGTCGGCCGCCGCCACCAGCACCGCCGCCCGGCCCGCCGCGAGCGCCTCGCGCACCTTGGCGAAGCCCATCACGACCTGGCCGGCGCGGCGCGCCAAGCCGATATGGTCACGGCAGCGTTGCGCCAACAGGAACTCGACGCGATCGGCCAAGCCATCCTCGACGATGACCGCTTGCCGCGCCGCCCGGGCGAAGAGCCGCTTGGTGACTGCGGCGGCCACTATATCGCGCCGCGCCGTCAACCACAAACCCCGACCCGGCAGCCGGCCTGCCACATCGGGCACCAACTTGCCGTCGGGCGCGACGACGAAGCGGAGCAATTCGGCTTTCGGGCGAACCGCGCCGGTGACGAGGCAGCGGCGCGATGGCCCGCTCTCCGCTTCCTCCTCGAGATGGCGCGCCTCGCCCAGCGGCTACTCCCCCGCCGCCGTCTCGGCCGCGCCAGCCGGGGCGCCGTCCTCGGCAAACCAATGGGCGCGCGCCGCCATGATGATGGCGTTGGCCTGGTCCTGGTCGAGCTTGACCGCGGGGCTCGCCATCTCGACGAGCTCGTCGCCGGCGAGGTCGCCGAGATCGTCGAGCGTCTTGACGCCCTTCTCGCCGAGCGCCACCAGCAGGGCCGGTGTGACGCCGTCGATGGCGGCGATGTCGTCGCTGACGCCGAGTTCCTTGCGGCGCGCCTCGAGCTTGACGTTCTGCTCCTCGAGGAAGGTGCGCGCGCGCTGCTGCAGCTCGTTGGCGATGTCCTCGTCGAAGCCTTCGATGCCGGCGAGTTCGGCGAGCGGCACGAAGGCCACCTCCTCCACCGAGGTGAAGCCTTCGGTGACCAATAGATGGGCAATGACGTCGTCGACGTCGAGGGCGTCGATGAACATCTTCGAGCGGGTGCGGAACTCCTCGGTGCGGCGCTCGCTCTCCTCGGCCTCGGTGAGAATGTCGATGTCCCAGCCGGTGAGCTGCGAGGCGAGGCGCACATTCTGGCCGCGCCGGCCGATGGCGAGCGAGAGCTGCTCGTCCGGCACCACGACCTCGATGCGGCGCTGCTCCTCGTCCATCACCACCTTGGCCACCTCGGCAGGCGCCAGCGCGTTGACGACGAAGGTCGCGGGGTCCTGCGACCACGGGATGATGTCGATCTTCTCGCCCTGCAGCTCCGCGACGACCGCCTGCACGCGGCTGCCGCGCATGCCGACGCAGGCGCCGACGGGATCGATGCCGCTGTCGTTGGAGATGACGGCGATCTTGGCGCGGGAGCCGGGATCGCGCGCGACGGCACGGATCTCGATGATCCCGTCATAGATCTCCGGCACTTCCTGGGCGAAGAGCTTCGCCATGAATTGCGGATGCGTGCGCGACAGGAAGATCTGCGGGCCGCGCACCTCCTGGCGCACGTCGTAGATATAGGCGCGCACGCGCTCGCCCTGGCGGAAGCTCTCGCGCGGCAGCAGCTCGTCGCGACGCAGGATCGCCTCGGCGCGGCCGAGATCGACGACGACGTTGCCGAACTCGACGCGCTTGACCAGGCCGTTGACGATCTCGCCGACGCGGTCCTTGTATTCGTTGTACTGGCGCTGGCGCTCGGCGTCGCGCACCTTCTGAACGATCACCTGCTTCGCGGTCTGCGCGGCGATGCGGCCGAAGTCGATCGGCGGCAGCGGGTCGGTGAGGAAATCGCCGATTTCGGCCTCGGGGTTGAGCCGCTTGGCCTCGGCAAGCGGGATCTGCGTCGCCTCGTTCTCGACGGGGTCGGCGACCTCGCGAAAGCGCATCAGTCGGATCTCGCCGTTCTTGCGGTCGATCTCAGCGCGGATATCGTATTCCTGGCCGTATTTGGAGCGGCCAGCCTTCTGGATGGCCTGCTCCATCGCCTGCAGCACCTCGTCGCGGTCGATGCCCTTGT
Organism: Allostellaceae bacterium; assembly: GCA_036383115.1. Classification (GTDB taxonomy): domain Bacteria; phylum Pseudomonadota; class Alphaproteobacteria; order ATCC43930; family CGMCC-115725; genus DAHUYF01. The sequence goes on along the minus strand of DASVOY010000054.1, from coordinate 2,714 downwards.
CGCGGGCGACCGTGTCGGCGACTTGCAGCAGCTCGGGCCGGGCGTAAGTGACACTGGTTTGCATGGTGGGGGCCATTCTAGGCAGTCTTCCCAAAAAGTGGTGAATTCACCGGACGATCATCGGATTGGGACGCAGCCAGCAGCTCGTCGGTGAGCACGAGCTTGGCGCGGGCGATGGCGGCGAGGGGCAGCGCGACCGGCGCCCCGTCGACGAGGAGCCACACCTCATCGCCCTCGACGCCAAGGAGGCGGCCGCGGAAGCGTTTGCGGCCGTCGAGCGGGGCGTTGAGTTCGACCTTGGCCTCGAAACCGGCGAAGCGCGCGAAATCCTCGCGCCGCACCAGCGGCCGGTCGATGCCCGGAGAGCTCACTTCGAGCTGGTAGGGGGCGTCGATCGGATCGGCGACATCGAGCAGCGCCGAGACGGTGCGGCTGATGTCGGCGCAATCGTCCACCGTCATCGCCTTGTCGTCGCTGCGCTCGGCCATGATCTGCAGCGTCGCGCGGCGGCCGCCGGTCATGGCGACCCGAACCACGCGATAGCCCATCGCCTCAAGCGACGGCGCGATCATCGCCTCGATCTTGCCGGTATCCACAACGCTCCCGCTGCTATCGGTTAAACCCCAGGCCCAAATAAAAAGTGGGCCGGCGGCCCACCCTTCTTAACCAACCCGATCTTCGGGCCTATGGGACTATTTTCTGGAAATATAGTCAATTTCGCGCCTGCTGCAAGGCTGAAAGGCGCGGCCGGCGGCGGAAGCGCAGAAAGGCCGGCTTGCGCCCGGCGGCGATGGCCTTGCTCTCGTAGCGCGTCTGCGGCCAGTCCGCCGGCCGCTCCCGCCAATCCAGCGGCCGCCGCGCCAGCCATTCGAAGTCGGCATGCGCCGTCGCGCGCTCCAGCATCCAGCGCAGATAGTCCATGTCGTCCGTGGCCAGCCTGAGTTCGGCGCCGTCGCGCATGGCGCGGGCCAGCGCATCGAGCGTCGCGGTCGAGATCATGCGGCGTTTGTGGTGGCGCTGCTTCGGCCAGGGATCGGGAAAGAGGATGAAGACGCGCTCGAGCGAGGCGTCCGCCAGCGCCGCGAGGAGGAGGCGCGCATCATCGATGAAGAACCGGACATTGCCGAGGCCGCGCTGCTTGATCTCGCCCAGCAGCTTGACGACGCCGTTCTCGAACACCTCGCAGCCGATGAGGCCGCGCCGGGGCTCGCGCGCCGCCTGCGCCGCCAGATGCTCGCCGCCGCCGAAACCGATCTCGAGCCACACCGCCTCGACCGGCTCGGCGAACAGGCGGCTAGGGTCGAGCGCCCCCTCGCGCGGCAGCTCGAACCGAAGTTGCGGCAGCAGCCTGTCGAGGAGGTCGCGCTGCCCGGGGCGCAGCTTGCGGCCGCGGCGACGGCCATAGACCGTCCGTTGCGGCGTACCTGCTGCGGCGGAAGGCGCGACCGTCAGAATGCCGCTTTCAGCTTGGGCACGAGATCGAGCCGCTCCCACGAGAAGCCGCCATCGGACTCGGGCGCGCGGCCGAAGTGACCATAGGCGGATGTCCGCGCATAAATCGGCTTGTTGAGCCCCAGATGGGTGCGGATGCCGCGCGGCGAGAGATCCATGAGTTCCTGCAGCACGCGCGACAGCTTCTCCTCGTCGACCCGCCCCGTCCCCCCGGTGTCGATGTAGACCGAGAGCGGCTTGGCCACGCCGATGGCGTAGGAGAGCTGGATCGTGCAGCGGTCGGCCAGCCCCGCCGCGACCACGTTCTTCGCGAGGTAGCGCGCGGCATAGGCGGCCGAGCGGTCGACCTTGGTCGGGTCCTTGCCCGAGAACGCGCCGCCGCCGTGGGGTGCGGCGCCGCCATAGGTGTCGACGATGATCTTGCGGCCGGTCAGGCCGCAATCGCCGTCCGGCCCGCCGATGACGAAGCGTCCCGTCGGGTTGACGTAGAAATGCTCCTCATCGCACATCCAGCCCTTGGGCAGCACGTTCAGCACATGCGGCCGCACGATCTCGCGCACCTCGTCCTGGTCGATCGACGGCGCGTGCTGGGTCGAGACCACCACCGAGGTCGCGCGCACCGGATTGCCATCGATATATTGCAGGCTCACCTGGCTCTTGGCGTCGGGACCCAGCTGCGGCGCCGCGCCCGAATGCCGCGCCTGGGCGAGCGACTTGAGGATGGCGTGGGCGTAGTAGATCGGCGCCGGCATGAGCTGGTCGGTCTCGCGGACGGCATAGCCGAACATGATGCCCTGGTCGCCCGCGCCCTCGTCCTTGTTGCCGCTGGCATCGACGCCCTGGGCGATGTCCTGGGACTGCTTGTGCAGGTAGCACTCGATCTCGGCGCGCTGCCAGTGGAAGCCTTCCTGCTCGTAGCCGATGTCCCTGATGGCTTGGCGCGCCGCCTCCACCAGCCGTTCCTTGGTCACCGAGTCCGGGCCACGCACCTCGCCGGCCAGCACCACCCGATTCGTCGTTGCCAGCGTCTCGCACGCCACCCGCGCCTGCGGATCGGCGGCGAGAAAAGTGTCGACCACCGCGTCGGAGATGCGGTCGCACACCTTGTCGGGATGTCCTTCGGATACCGATTCGCTGGCGAAAACGTAGTCGCGCTTGGCCACGGTCGACCCTCTTCATTGCGTCGCAGCCGGGATTGGGAACCGCTTTACCGGCGGTTGACGAACGCCCTTCCGGCAAAACCGCTCCCGCCAATCCGGCGC
>DASVOY010000053.1:0-4622 GCA_036383115.1 Allostellaceae bacterium | reverse complement strand
TGGCGATGCCCAGCCGCTCGGCGAGCGCGGCGATCGGCAGCGTGCCGCCCTGCCGCATCTGCGCCGCCAGCTCGGCGAGGAGCGCGAGGCCGAGGCCGAGGCGATGGGCGGCCGGCTTCACGTTCTTGGCATGCGCGTCGGCCTGCCATTGCGGCCGGGCCGCCGCCACCACCGCGCCGAACAGCACCACCGCCCAGGCGATATACATCCACAGTAGGAAGATCGGGATCGCCGCCAGCGCGCCATAGACGGCGCGGTAGGTCGAGAGATAGCTGACATAGAGCACGAAGCCGCTCTTCAACGCCTCGAGCAGCGCGGCGGCGACCACCGCGCCGAAGAACGCCTCGCGCCAGCGCACCGAGCAGTTGGGGATGAGCTCGTAGACCAGCGTGAAGGCCAGCGCCTCCAGCAGGAAAGGCACGAAGCGCAGGAACTCGCGGATGGCGGGGTTGTCCCAGAGATTGTTCGGCTCGTAGGCGGCAAGGCCGGTATTGCGCGCCAGGTGGTCGATATAGCCCGGCAGCGAGAAGCTGACGCCGAGCAGCATCGGCCCCAAGGTCAGGATCGCCCAGTAGGCCAGGATGCGCTGGACCCAGGGGCGCGGCGACTTCACCCGCCAGATGTGGTGGAGCTGGTCTTCGATGGTGGCAAGCAGCAGGATGACGGTGATGGCCAGCGCCAACACGCCGATCGTCGTGGTTCGCGCCGAGGTGCCGGCGAAATAGCGGAACCACCATTCGACCTCCTCGCCGACCTGCGGCACGAAGGCGCGGAACAGCGTGGCGAGGAGCGCGTCCCGCTGATCGGCAAAGACCGGAAAGGCCGAGAGCACGGCGAGCGCGATCGCGGTCACCGGGACGAGGGCCACGAGACTCGTGTAGGCGAGCGCGCCGGCGCCGGTCAGGCAGCCGTCGCGGACAAAGGTGACGACGCAATAGTGGGTGAAGGCCGCGGACGTGCGGATACGGGAAAGCGCAGCCTCGAACCATCGTGGATAGGCCGAGCGGCTCGTCATGCCAGCGCTAACGGCGGCAGGCGGCAGGGAACTCCCGCCGCGGCCGAGGGGGCGCTTTCCGCCGGCCTTCCGCTTCGTGTAGGATGCGCGGCCTTTGCACGGTGCGATGTGGTTGAAGGAGTAAGGCGGGTATGGGGGAAGCAAAACCGCTCATGGCAGGCAAGCGCGGCCTCATCATGGGGGTCGCCAACGAGCGCTCGATCGCCTGGGGCATCGCCAAGGCGGTCCACGCCCAGGGTGCCGAGCTCGCCTTCACCTTCCAGGGCGATGCGCTGGGCAAGCGCGTCAAGCCGCTGGCCGACAGCCTCGGCAGCACCCTAGTGATGGAGTGCGACGTCACCAACGAGGCGAGCCTCGATGCGACCTTTGCCACCCTGGCCAAGGAGTGGCAGCAGCTCGATTTCGTGCTGCATGCGATCGCCTTCGGTGGTGAGCTAAAGGGCCGGTATGTCGAGACATCGCGGGCCAATTTCCTTCGCAGCCTGGAGATTTCCTGTTACTCCTTCACCGACATCTGCCGCCGCGCGGCGCCGCTGATGAGTGCGGGCGGCAGCCTCCTGACCATGAGCTATCTCGGCGCCGAGCGGGTCATGCCGCACTATAATGTGATGGGCGTGGCCAAGGCGGCGCTCGAGGCGAGCGTACGTTACCTCGCCGTGGATCTGGGCGGCCATAACATCCGCGTCAACGCCATCTCCGCCGGCCCGATCAAGACGCTGTCCGCAGCGGGGATCGGTGACTTCCGCTACATCCTCAAATGGAATCAATATAATTCGCCGCTCAAGCGCAACGTCACCATCGAGGATGTCGGCGGCGCCGGGCTCTATCTCCTGAGCGATCTGGGAGCGGGCGTCACCGGCGAGATCCATCATGTCGATAGCGGGTACCACGTCGTCGGGATGAAGGCGGTCGACGCGCCGGACATCTCCGTCGTCTAGCCGGCAAGCGAGGAGCCGTGGCGGGCAGCAGCTTCGGGACCCTGTTCCGCTTCACCACCTGGGGCGAGAGCCACGGGCCGGCGATCGGCTGTGTCGTCGAGGGCACCCCGCCCCTGTTGCCGCTCGCCGAGGCCGACATCCAGCATTGGCTCGACCGCCGCCGCCCCGGACAGTCGCGCTTTACGACGCAGCGGCGCGAGCCCGACGAGGTCAAGATCCTGTCGGGCGTCTTCGAGGGTCGTACGACGGGAGCACCAATCTCTCTGCTCATCGAGAACCAGGACGCGCGCGGGAAGGACTATGCGGCGATCAAGGACAGCTTTCGTCCGGGGCATGCCGACTACACCTACTGGAAGAAGTATGGCATCCGCGACTACCGCGGCGGCGGCCGCGCCTCGGCGCGCGAGACCGCGCCGCGCGTCGCCGCCGGCGCCATCGCCCGCAAGATCCTGGGCGACACCGTCGTCATCCGCGGCGCGCTGATCCAGATCGGCCCGCACAGAATCGATCGCGAGCGCTGGGACTGGGACGCGGTCGAGGACAACCCGTTCTGGTCGCCCGACCGCCAGACGGTGCAGACCTGGGAAGGCTATCTCGATGGCGTACGCAGGGCGGGCTCCTCGACGGGCGCGGTGGTCGAGGTGGTGGCGAGCGGCGTTCCCGTGGGCTTGGGCGATCCCACCTACGACAAGCTCGACGCCGAGCTCGCCAAGGCGATGATGAGCATCAACGCGGTGAAGGGCGTCGAGATCGGCGCGGGCTTCGCCGCGGCCTCGCTCTCGGGCGAGGAGAACGCCGACGAGATGCGCATGCGCGACGGCGAGGTGCAGTTCCTTTCCAACAATGCCGGCGGCATCCTCGGCGGCATCTCCACGGGCCAGGACATCGTCGCGCGCTTCGCCGTCAAGCCGACCAGCTCGATCCTGACGCCGCGCCGCTCCGTCGACATCCACGGCAACGAGGTCGAGGTCAGCACCAAGGGGCGCCACGACCCCTGCGTCGGCATCCGCGCCGTGCCCGTCGGAGAAGCGATGATGGCGGTGGTGCTCGCCGATCACTTGCTCCGCCACCGCGCCTTGCGCGGCTGATCCAACGCCTCTCCCGGAGGTAACCGCCATGCCACAGCCCGACCACGTCTCCGCGCTCCCGATCGGCGACCCCGCCCGGCTCGACGACGATCTCACGGCCGCCTACGCCAAGTGCATCGAGAAGCTTGGCTTCGTGCCCAACGTGCTGCAGGCCTACAGCCTGCGTCCGACCAAGCTGCGCAACTTCATGGCGATGTACAACGAGCTGATGCTGGCGCCCTCGGGGCTCAGCAAGCTCGAGCGCGAGATGGTGGCGGTGGTCGTGTCCTCGGCCAATCGCTGCTACTACTGCCTTGTCGCGCACGGCCAAGCGGTGCGGAAGCTTTCAGGCGACGCGGAGCTCGGCGAGATGATGGTGATGAACTATCGCGTCGCCAAGCTCGACGCGCGCCAGCGCGCCATCCTCGACTTCGCCTGGAAGCTCACCACCACGCCGCACGATGTGGGCGAGGCCGACCGCGCCGCGCTCGGCAAGGTGGGCTTGAGCGAGCAGGACATCTTCGATCTCGCCGAGACCATCGGCTTCTTCAACATGTCGAACCGCATGGCCTACGCGCTCGACATGATGCCGAACCGCGAATACCACCGCCTCGACCGCTGAAGGGATCTCACATGCGCCGCATCATCGTCGGCTTCTTCGCGCTGATCGGGCTGTTCGTTTTCGGTCTCTTCGCCCTCGCCATCGTGCTGTGGCTGTGGGCGGCGCCCGGCGAGACGCGGCTCGCCCAGGCCAACATCCTCACCCTCGACCTGACGCGCGCGCTCACCGAGGAGCCGTCGGACGATGGCATCGAGCGCGTCCTCCTGGGCGAGCGGCCGAGTCTGCGCGACGTGCTCGACGGGCTCGAGCGCGCCGGCGATGATCCGCGCATCAAGGGCCTCGTCGCGCGCGTCGGCGAAGGTCAGCTCGGCACGGCGCAGGCGCAGGAGTTGCGCGACGCCATCGCCGCCTTCCGTGCCAAGGGGAAATTCACCTTGGGCCATGCCGACAGCTTCGGCGAGTTCGGCTCGGGCACGCGCGCCTATTATCTCGCCAGCGCCTTCGACGAGCTGTGGCTGCAGCCGTTCGGCGAGGTCGGGCTGGTAGGCTTGCGCGTCGAGACGCCGTTCTTCCGCGGCACGCTGGACAAGCTCGGCCTCCAGCCGCGCTTCGACCACCGCGAAGAATACAAGACGGCGATGAACATCCTGACCGAGACCAAGATGACGCCGGCGCATCGCGAGGAGACCGAGGCGCTGCTGCAGTCGATCTATGGGCAGATCGTGCGCGGCATCGCCGAGGGGCGGAAACTCGAGGCAACGCAGGTCCGCAGCTTGATCGACCGGGGCCCTTTCGGCACCAACGAGGCGCTCGAGGCGCATCTCGTCGATCATATCGGCTACCGCGAGGATGCGGTCGCCGCCGCGCGGGCGCGCGCCGGCGAAAACGCGCAGCTCGTGGCATTGTCGCGCTACCTGGACAGCGCCGGCCGGCCGCATCAGAGCGGCCCCACCATCGCCGTCATCTACGGCAACGGCCTCATCACGCGCGGCGGCGACTCTTCCAGCCCCTTGTCGGGATCGGGGGTCATGGGCGCCGAG
>DASVOY010000052.1:0-2812 GCA_036383115.1 Allostellaceae bacterium | reverse complement strand
GACCACGACCTTGGCGCTGCCGAGATTCACGGCGCGGTGGCCGATCTCGACGCGGATGCCGAGACCAGCGAGCCGGCGCGAGGTGGCGCTGTCACTCTGGTCCGACCCCGACACGGTGTAGCCGAGGTTGTGCAGGATCTCGGCGATGCCGCTCATGCCGATGCCGCCGATCCCCACGAAATGGATCATGCCGATGTCGAGCGGGATGGCTCTCATGCCGCACGTTCCCGCGCCAGCGGCGCCGGATGTCCGTTGCTGCCCTCGATCGTCGCGACGACGAGATCGGCGAGCGCGCGCGCTGCGTCCGGCCGGCCCAGCGCATGCGCCGCGGCGGCGGCGCGGGCGAGCAGCGGCGGCGCATTCATCAGCCCGACGAGCCGCTCGGCGAGCGCCTCGGGGGTGAAGGCGGCGTGCGGCATGACCCAGGCGCCGCCCGCGCTCTCGAGCGCGCGGGCATTGGCGGTCTGGTGGTCGTCAGCGGCGTGGAGGAACGGCACCAGGATCGCCGGCCGGCCGATCATCGCGAGCTCGGCCACGGTCGATGCGCCGGAGCGCGAGATGACGAGATGCGCGCGCGCGAGCCGCGCCGGCACATCGTCGAAGAAAGTCGCGAGCTCCGCCGCGACGCCGCTCGAGGCATGGGCACGGCGCACCGCCTCGACGTCCTCGGCGCGCGCCTGCTGCATGAGGCGCAGCCGCCGGCGCAGCGCCTCGGGCAGCCGCGCGCAAGCGGCGGGGATCACTTCGCTCAGCACGCGGGCGCCCTGGCTGCCGCCGAGCACGAGGATCTGGAACGGCCCGTCCTCGGCGAGGGCAGGGTAGGGCGTGCCGCGCAGCGCGGTGATCGCCGGGCGCACGGGGTTCCCGGTCTCGACCAGGCGCGCGCGGTCGGCATCGCGCACCGCGCCGACCTCGGCGAAGGACGTGGCGATGCGCCGGACGCGCGGCGCCAGCAGCCGGTTGGCGCGGCCGAGGATTGCGTTCTGCTCGTGCAGCAGCGTCGGCACGCCGAGCCGCGACGCCGCGAGCATCGTCGGCACCGAGGGATATCCTCCGAAGCCGACCGCCGCCGCCGGCGACAGGCTACGCAGGAGACGACCGGCCTCGATCGTGCCGAGCGCCAATTCGGCGACGGCAACAACTTTGCTGACGAGGCCGGCGCCGAAGCGGCCGGCGCGGATGCGATGGAGGTCGACGCCGGGCAGCCGGTCGCCCCAGGCCTGGCCGCGCCGGTCGGTGACGAGCGTGACGCGGCGGCCGCGCGCCAACAGCTCGCGCGCCAGTGCCTCCGCCGGGAACATGTGGCCGCCGGTGCCGCCGGCGGCGAGGATGATGGGGCCGCTCACGACTCGACCCCGCCGTAGCGGCGCCGCGTCAGCGCCAGCGCCATGCCCATGCCGAGACCCAGCGCCAGGAGCGACGAGCCGCCATAGGAGATGAAGGGCAGCGTCATGCCCTTGGTCGGCATGAGCTGCAGGCTCGACGCCATGTTGATGATGGCCTGGAGGCCGAACTGCACGAAGAGGCCGGTGGCGGCGAGCACGATGAAGAGGTTGCTCTCCTGCAGGAGCCGCGAGAACCCGCGCAGTACCACGAAGGCGAAGAGCGCGACGATGAGGAGGCAGAGGACGAGGCCGAGCTCCTCGCCGGCGACGGCGAAGACGAAGTCGGCATGCGCGTCCGGCAGGTATTGCTTGATCGTGCCCTCGCCGGGCCCGCGACCCCACAAGCCGCCATTCATGAAGGCGTCCATGGCGCGGTCGACTTGATAGCTGTCGCCGCTCGACGGATCGAGGAAGCGGTCGATGCGGCTCGCCACATGCGGCAGGGTGAGATAGGCGCCGACGAGCCCGGCGATGCCGCTGGCGGCGCCGACGGCGACCCAGAAGAGCCGCAAGCCCGCGAGGAAGAACTGCGTGAACCACACCGCCGAGACGACCGCGGCCATGCCGAGGTCGGGCTGCCTGATGAGGAGGCCGACCACCAGCAGGTAAAGCGCCGCCGCGATCCATTGCCCGGGGAAGTTCTCGCGCAGCCGATGCTGCGCGAAGAGCCAGGCGGCGACGACGGCGAAAGTCGGCTTGACGAATTCCGAAGGCTGCAGCGACAGGCCTGGCAGGCTGATCCAGCGTCGCGCGCCCTTGATCTCGACGCCGCCGACGAGGGTGTAGGCGAGCAGGATGACGGAGATCACGAAGCCAGCGAGCGCGATGCGCCGGATCATGCGCGGGCTCTGCAGCGACACGACGAACATCGCGGCGAGCGCCGCCGGCAGCACGGCGAAGTAGCGCTTGACGAAGAACAGCTTGTCGACATGGCCGGGGCCGCCGGCATGGATACGCTCGGCCACCATCGGGCTCGCCGCCATGACCAGCAGCGCGCCGAAGCCGACGAGTCCGGCGAGCGCCACCAGCGTCCAGCGGTCGACCGTCCACCACCACTGCGCCACCACGCTCTGATCGGTGCGGGCGAAGCTCATGCGCGCGCCCCCGGCAACGCCTCGACGAGGCGGCGGAAGACCTCGCCGCGCTCCTCGAAATTGGCGAACTGGTCGAAGGAGGCGCAGGCCGGCGAGAGCAGCACGACCGCGCCCTTCGGCCGCTCGGGGCGCGCCGCCTCGCGCGCGGCCTGGAGCGCATGCGCAAGGTCGCCGGAGCGCGTGAAGGGCACATGGCCGTCCAGCGTCGCCGCGAACTCCTCCGTCGCCTTGCCGATGAGGAAGGCACGGCGGATGCGCGGGAAGAAGGGCGCGAGCGAGGCGATGCCGCCTTCCTTGGGCAGGCCGCCGGCGATCCAGTAGATCGCGTCGTAG
>DASVOY010000051.1:0-4116 GCA_036383115.1 Allostellaceae bacterium | reverse complement strand
CGCGGTCATAGCGCGCGACGTCGAGCCCTTCCGGCACCACCAGCGCCCCGGCCGCGACCGCATCGGGCAGCGTCGGCACGCTCGCGGCGGGCGCCGGCGCGGCGGGATCGCGCTTGCGCACCATCACCCAGCGGACGTAGTCGACAATGGCCGCGCCGCGCTGGTTGAAGCCTCGCGAGCGGACATAGACCGTGCCGGTCTGTCGGTTCGAGTTCTCGCGCAGGCCGATCACCTCCGAGCGCGCCGTCACGGTGTCACCGGGATAGAGCGGCACGCCGAAGACGCCCTGCGCATATCCCAGATTGGCGACGGCATTGATCGACACATCCGGCACGGTCTTGCCGAAGACGATATGGAAGGCGAGGAAATCGTCGAGCGGCGCGCGCTCGAAGCCGAGCGACGCCGCAAAGGGATCCGCCGAGTTGACCGCGAACCGCGTGCCGGTGAGCGCGAGATAGAGCGCCGCATCGGCCTCGCTCACGGTGCGCGGCGTGGCATGCTGAAGCGCCTCGCCGAGGCGGAAATCCTCGAAGAAGCGGCCGGGATCGGTCTTGGACATTCATCACCTCGCGGCCAGGCGCCGACTGGGCCCGGCGAATACTTTATTAAGGCTCTTCGCTTAGCTTCGGGCGCGCGACCTTGCAAGGGAGCGGCCGGTGAGCTTCAGCCTTGAATTCTATAGCCTTTCCTGGGACGCCCTGAAATCGGCGCTGACCCAGCGCCAGCCTGAGCTCATCCGCGCGGTGCAGGAGCGGGTGTGGGACAAGCTCCTCGACGACACCGACCTGGCGCGCAACGACGACGACAAGGACGGGTTGGGCATGGGGCCGGAGGCGATTTTCGCCGATGGCTTCGACGAGATCGCTGAGGCGATGGCACGGAAGCTTCCGACCACGGGTGATCCGCCGGATGTCGGCGACAACGCGGCGCTAGTGACCGCCGCCGTCATCCGCCACCTGGGCCGGCCGGTGGGTGCGATCAGCCACGGCGGCTCCGTCGTGCGCGACAAGGACGGCGAATTCCCGATGGATTTCCGCGCCATGTTCCTCGACGGCGTTGCCGGATCCTGCTTCAAGGACCATGCGCTTGGCGAGAAGCTCGCAGCGCGCCCGCTGTTCGGGCTGTTCCACCTCGACTTCCTGAGCTGGGGCGGCCTGACCCGGCAGGAGATCGACGATCTCCTCCGCAACTACTCGCTTCCTGAGCAGGAGAAGCGCGACGAGGAATGGCAGGCCATCGCCGCCGATGCCGAGGCGTGGCTGAACGAACTCGTCAAGTCGCTGCGGAACGCAGCCGCCGCCAAGAGCGATCTGGTCACGCTCTACCTGACGAGCCCGGAACATTTCGGCGCCTTCCGCGACAAGCTCGATGATGAGTTGCGCGGCGATTTCTCCTTCTTCGACAAGCTGCGCTCCTTCTTCGGAAGATAACAGCGGCCGGTACGGCGTTAGGGAGCCGGGCCAATGATGTTCGGAGCCGTCCATCAAGCGCTCGATCCGACCCGAAACCGGGCGAAGGATTTCCTGCAAGACAAGGGATACAAGCCGACGGTTTTCTCGGGCGCCAATCTCCGCACGTTCTTCGAGAGCGTTGTCGACGTCGCGAAACTGATCAACGAGGAGCCGGAAATCCTGCTCTTCGCCGCCTTGCAGTGGCTGGTAATCTGGCTCGCCTATCTCGCCTGGATCCAGATGCTGCATTGGATTCCCGACGAGGTCTGGAACGCGCTGCGCCACGCAAGCCGCGAGCAAGGGAAGGTCGAATTCACCCTCATCAATCTCGTATTGCTCGGCTGGTCGTTTTTCGTGGTCTGCGTCGCCAGCTATCCGATCGGGCTGTGCAATGCCGCGATGGTGGCGGTTCACGACCTGCGGACCAGCGGGGAAACCGTGACCATCGCCAAATGCCTGGCGATCGCGGAGCGGCATCTGCGCCGGATCTGGATGTTCACGGTCGTCGACGGCTGGGTGACCGTCGGCGCGATATTGGACAGGCTGCCGAAGAAGCACGGCCACCGCACGCTGGCCGACGAGTTCCTCTATTATGCTTGGAAGGTGGCGACCATGGCCGTGGTGCCGGCCCTGGTCAATGGCCGGAACTTCCTCGCGGCGGGCCGGGACTCATTTACGCTGCTGACCTCGCAGCCGTTGCGCGCGATCGGCTTGCGCTTTGGTTATAGCGCGGTGTGCTGGGTGGTCGGCGTGCTCGCCTATGTCGGCGCCCTGATCCTGTTCGCCAAATTCGGCGCTGGCGTGAACGGCCCGCATTGGCTTTACAACTTCTACTTCCTGATGGCCGTGCCGATCTTCGTCGCCGTCGGCGCGGTCTCGGTGCTCGTGCGGCCGTTCTTCCTGCTGAGCGTCGCCAAGTTCTACACGGATCTGATCGACACCACCGCCGAGGTGAGGCAGGACCTCGGCCAAAGCGCCAAGCAAGCCATCGGCGCCGGGCATGCCTTCGAGACGGGACCGGTGCTGTCCTGGACTTCCGTTCTGTTCCTCGTGCTGTTGGGGATGCTGGTGGTCGACGTGTTTTTCGCTCAGCAGCTCGGCCTCGTCGATTGGATCAGGCATTTGGCGGACAAGGATCTGCTCGCCTATTCTCAGCATCAGCACTGACATCGGCCCGCAACCGGGCTCGTACTGAAGCGTCCGGCTCGACCGGCTAGCCCGCTGCCGCCCGCTCCATCTCGGCGATCTGGGCGGCGAGCGCCACGGTGCGGCGCGCATCCTCGACATGCAGATTCTCGATGAGCTTGCCGTCGACCAGCACCACGCCCTTGCCCGCCGCTTCGGCCTCGGCATGGGCGGCGATGATGCGGCGCGCCCATTGGATCTCGTCGGGCGCCGGCGCGAAGGCGGCATTGGCCGCGGCGATGGTCTTGGGGTGGATCAGCGTCTTGCCGTCGAAGCCGAGCTCGCGGCCCTGGCGGCACGATTGCGCGAAGCCTTCGTCGTCGCCGAGGTCGAGATGCACGCCGTCGAGGATGGCGAGGCGGTAGGCACGCGCCGCCAACAGGCAGAGGCCGAGCGAGGTCAGCATAGGCAGCCGGTCGCGCGTGTGCCGGGCATGGAGATCCTTGGCGAGGTCGGAGGTGCCCATGACCAGGCAGGCGACGCGCGGGCTCGCCGCGGCGATCTCCTCGGCATGCAGCATGGCGAGCGGCGTCTCCATCATGCACCAGAGAGCGAGGCCCGCCGGGGCGCCCGCGGCGGCGAGCAGCGTCTCGGCCTGGCGCACGGCATCGGCGCTCTCGACCTTGGGCAGCAGCACGGCATCCGCCTTCATCACCGCCGCCGCGGCGAGGTCGTCGTAGCCCCAGGCGGTCGCGAGGCCGTTGACGCGCACCACGAGCTCGCGCTTGCCGTAGCCGCCGGCGCGCAACGCCGCGGCGATATTGGCACGCGCCATTGCCTTGGCGTCCGGCGCCACGGCATCCTCGAGATCGAGTATCAGCGCGTCCGCCGGCAATCCTCGCGCCTTCTCCATGGCGCGGGTGTTCGAGCCGGGCATGTAGAGGACGCTGCGGCGCGGGCGCGGAGTGGCGGCCATGGCGGTGTCTCCTTCTTGTGTGGCCGGCACTATAGCCGAAACGACCGATTCCCGAAGCGTTCGTGGCCTGTCATGATCGGGCATCGGAGCGAAAGCACGAGGCCGACATGATCGAAGCGCTGCGCACACCCGACGACCGCTTCGTCGGGCTCCCCGGCTACGGTTTCGCACCGCATTACGTCAACGACCTCAGCGGTTACGCGGGGTTGCGGCTGCATTATCTCGACGAGGGGCCGCGGGATGCCAAGGAGGTCTTCCTCTGCCTCCACGGCCAGCCGACCTGGAGCTATCTCTACCGCAAGCTCATCCCCTTCGTGACCGCGGCCGGGCACCGCGCCGTAGCGCCGGATTTCTTCGGTTTCGGCCGCTCGGACAAGCCGGTCGAGGACGCACTCTACACCTTCGACTTCCACCGCAACGCGCTCCTGGCCCTGATCGAACGGCTCGACCTTGAGAACATCACGCTCGTCTGCCAGGATTGGGGCGGGCTTCTCGGCCTCACCTTGCCGATGGACATGCCGGGGCGGTTCGCGAAGCTCCTGGTCATGAACACGGCGCTCGGCA
>DASVOY010000050.1:0-4555 GCA_036383115.1 Allostellaceae bacterium | reverse complement strand
CGCCCCAAGGCCGACGCCATCGTCACCGACCGGCCCGGCGCGGTGCTCGGCATCCTCACCGCCGACTGCGCGCCGGTGCTCTTCGCCGATCCCGATGCCCGCATCATCGGCGCGGCGCATGCCGGCTGGCGCGGCGCGCTCGGCGGCGTGCTCGAGGCGACGGTCGCGGCGATGGCGAAGCTGGGCGCAGCGCCCGAGCGCATCGCCGCCGCCATCGGCCCCTGCATCGCGCAGCCCTCCTACGAGGTCGGGCCGGAATTCCCCGCGCCCTTCCTGACCGAGGACGGCGCCAACGCCGCGTTCTTCGTTCCGGCGCCGCGCGCGGGACATTTCTTCTTCGATCTCGCGGGCTATATCAGGCGTCGGCTGGAGCGGCTCGAGCTCGGGCGCGTCGAGCATACCGGCGGCGACACGGCGGCCGAAGCCGACCGCTTCTTCTCCTATCGCCGCTCGTGTCTGCGCCGGGAGCCGGACTACGGCCGCGAGCTGTCGGCGATCTGCCTCGTCGATCAGGTCACGCACTCGTAAACGGATCGACGGCATTTTCGCTGAGACGCGCACTCTCGATCGGAGTGCCCGCCAATGCCGCATCCCTTTGTCATACAACAGTCGTTGCGCGCGCCTGACTCGCAGGCGCCGAAGGTGACCACAGGCGCATGGACATCGTCGACTGGTGCCGCGAGTCCTTCATGGCCGAGATCGGCAAGCTCGGCTTCGCCGAAAGCGGCATCGATGTCTTCGAGGTCCCCGGCGGGTTCGAGATCCCGCTGCACGCGCAGCTGCTCGCCAAGACCGGTCGCTACGTCGCCATCGTCGCCGCCGGCTTCATCGTCGATGGCGGCATCTACCGTCACGAGTTCGTCGCCGACGCCGTCATCGGCGGGCTGATGCGCGTCCAGCTCGAGACCGAGGTGCCGATCATCTCGGCGGTGCTGACGCCGCAGCGCTTCCACGCGCATGAGGAGCATCAGCGCTTCTTCCGCGAGCACTTCGTCGTGAAGGGCGCCGAGGCGGCCGCGGCCTGCGCGCGGACGATCGACAACCTGCGCCGGCTGAGACGGCTCGAGGCTTAGGAGCAGCGCAGCAGCTTCCCGAGCCGCGCGATGCCTCTGCGATGCGCGGCTCGTCGGCGAGCGAGAAGTCGAGGCGCAGAGTTGTTGGCGCCGGGGCCGTCGGGAGGCGCGGCCGGGGCGACGCGCGCCTCGGCGATGACGCGCTTCATCCTTCGATCACTGTGCAACGGCAATTTCAATGGCCGGTCGACGACAATTGCGGATTCTTATTCCGAGATGGACCCGAGGCCGAAGTGCAGCACCGATTGTTATTCTTTACAGGATCTCGGCATTCTCCATCGGCAGAAGTTCGAGGGGCGGCTTATAGCCGGGGAGTTTGGAAATCCGCTCTTCCCAGGAGCGAATGTTGCGGAAAGTGCCGATATCAAGGCCTGCCAGTGGTGCGAACGCCACCTCGCCATAGCAGGCTATATCGGCGATGGTCGGGACATCCCCGACGAGGAATCCGCGGCCCGCGAGCTTGCCGTCGAGGACGGCGAAGGCAGCTTCCGCGAGTTCGCGGTAGTGGGCGACCACTGCCGGGTGCGCAGACCGAGGCAGCAAGCCTCGCCGGCCGAGTTCGAACCCGTGGCTTCGATAGACCGGCGGACCGAGCCGGTCGGCATCCCAAAACAGGAATTCGCTAATGCGCTGGCGCATTGCTTCGTCAGCGCCGCCGAAGCGGCCGAGCACCCGGCTCAGGTGCTCCAAGATGGGAGCGGATTGACAGAGGGCGCGATCGCCGTGCTGCAGTATTGGAACTTGTCCAAATGGGCTGAGCGCCAGGAACTCCGGTATCCGATGCGCGCCGACACGGAAGCTGACGTAGCGGAAGCCGAAGGACTGGCCGCAAAGGCGGAGCAACAGCGCGACCTTAAAGGTGAACTGGGAATACGGGCTTCCGTGCAGCGTGAAGGTGTCGGGCACCGCGTCCTCCACGGAATGG
Organism: Allostellaceae bacterium; assembly: GCA_036383115.1. GTDB lineage: Bacteria > Pseudomonadota > Alphaproteobacteria > ATCC43930 > CGMCC-115725 > DAHUYF01. Next base: position 2,557 of record DASVOY010000050.1, on the reverse strand, counting down.
ACATGGAATCCAAGCCTTCGATAGGGGGCGTTAGCCAAGCACGTCAAGTCATCCGGCTATCGGCGTTCCTCATGACTGGTGGGCCATGGCGCCTTTGGCCACCTGGCGCCCGAAGAAACTTTTGCCCATCAGTCGATGACCGGAAAGGCTACCGCGGACGATCGACAACCTGCGCCGGCTGAACCGGCTCGAGGCATAGCGGCGGCGCCACCCGCGCCTCTCACGGAGCGAACAGGTACCGGCAGCTGCGGTCGGACGGCTCATGCGCCATGATTCGGTCGAAGAGAGCGCCGGCCTCGGTCACGAGCGGATCGACCTCCTCCGGCCGGAGGAAGCCGGCGGCGACGGTCTGCGCCGCCGCCGCGCGAACCGTCTTCTCATAGGCGGCGCGGCTGCCGTACCGCGCCTCGAGCGATGGTCGCGGATCACCCGCTGCGTGGCGCTCCGCCTCGGTCCGCGGGAAGGGCAGGAACGAGCCGTCCCACCGCGCCGTGGCCCAGGGGAACCCGGCCGCCGCGCTGCGGGTGTTGAAGCCGGTGCGTGTCCCCAGCGGCGCCGCCATCTCCGGCAACATGATGCCGCCCTGGTCGAGCCCGTCGGCATTCGGCTTCGCCACCAGGGTCTCGAACGGCTTGCCCTCGCGCGGCGGCACGATGTCGGCGATGCGCTCGGCCGTGAATCGCTCGCCGAAGTCGAGCCGCGGCGGGCGCAGATTGCTCTCCGGCAGGACGAAGCCGGGGATCTTCGGGAATGCGGCTTTGTAGGCTTCGACCGAAACGAGCGTGCCGTCGCCGATGCGCGGATGGGTGCTGGGCGGCGGCTCGGCGCCATCGCGCACCCAGCCGTTCAGCGCCAGCAACAGCGCGCGCAACACCCGGTAATGGTCCAGCGTGTCGACGCAATTGGCATAGATGCCGCGGTCGGGCTGCCGGCCGACATAGTGCTGCGCCCCGGCGATCAGGTAGATGCGCGCCTCCGGCGCCTCGGCGATGTCGGCGGTGCCGCCGGGATCGGTGTGGATCAGCGAGGCTGCCCGGTTCCAGTACTCGGTCGAGTCGTTGACGAAAAAGAGCTTAGGCACCACGCCGAGCCGCCGCGCGCGGTCGAGCAGGGACGCCGTCTCGCCCGACAGCGGGTCGCGCTCGGTGCTCGTCGTGAACGGGAAGTAGTCGGTCGGATAGATGTGATCCTCGAGCATGCTGAAATGCCTGGTCGGCAGGGCGAAACGGTAGTCGAACCCACCCTTGCCGCCGCCGGCGACATGGATAAAGGCGCCGTCGAACACGGGCTTGCCGCCTTCATCGGCGTGCAATCCCCGGAGCAGCATGGTCTGGATGACGCGACCCGATTGCGAGATGCCGAAGATGAGCCGATGCGCGGGCGGCGGCGCGTCGGCGACGGGATTGTCGCGGAGATAGGCGAGCAGGTCGCGGATGCCGGCGAGGCCGGCAGCGACCACCAGCGGATCGCGCGCCGTGTAGGTCAATTGGTAGATCCGGCCCGGCCGGAAGCCGCCGTCGAGCCTGATCTCGCGCGGCGTGCCGCCGTGCTCGGTCGGAACGAAGGCCCAGCTCTCGCGAGGAATAGCGCGGGGCGCCGCCTCGGGCCGGTCGCGCTCGCTCAGCGTCGCATCGGGCGCGCCGTTGCGCGCGAACGGATAGGGCAGACCCATGATCCCGGTGAAGCGCGCGACTTGCGCTGGCGCGCTGACGACCAGCTCATAGGCAACCTTGCCCGTGATCGTCCCGCCGTGATCACTCGCCACCGGCGGCTGGAAAATCAGCCGGCGGTCGCCGGCCGGTGGGTCGACGTCCCACGTCCACGCCGACCAGACGAGGGTGAAGCCTTGACGAAAGAGGAAGCCGTTGCCGGCATCGGCGGCGGTGGAGGGGTCGGAGCCGAACGGCGCATCGTTCAGTTGGCCGAGCATGCCGATGCCGCCGCGATTATTGACCTCGTAGAGCAGGGCGCCGTTGGCCTTGGCCGGATCGGCCGGGCGCAGCATCAGGAACTCGGCGCTGAAGACGACGCGCCCGCCGGCGTCGCGCGGCGCGAGCTTCAAATCCGCGATGGGCGCATTCGCCGGCGCCGCCGGATCGAGCGCGAACCAAGCGCGGCCGCGCAGCTTCTCGTAGGCGCCGGCGGCGCCGAAGATGGTCCCGGCGGCGAAGGGCTGGCGCTCGAGGATTTCCAGCCGCTCGACGGCCGCGTCGGCGGCGCTACCCGTCGCGAGCGACGCCGCGACGCACAGGAGCAGGATGGTCAGCCAGCGCATGGCCGATTATGCCGACACCGCGCGGCAATATGCCAGGCGATGTTGCCGTCCCGGCGACAGGCCTCATAGCCGCCATGTCGACGGCTCCGGTCGCGCATAGCGCAGCGACAGAACCGCGCGTCGAGTTCCGCGCTCAGCGGCGGACGCCGACCTCGTCGATGTGCTTCAGGAGATCGGCGGGGTCGTCATAGACGCGATAGGCGCTGGCGCGCTCCAGCTCGTCGACGCCGTAGCCGCCCGACAACAGGCCGATCCCCAGCGCGCGCGCCCGGCGCGCCGCCA
>DASVOY010000049.1:0-2028 GCA_036383115.1 Allostellaceae bacterium | reverse complement strand
CAAGATCAGCGAGCAGACCAATGTCATGTTCGACGGCATCAACAACCCCTACGTTCCGCCGAAGCAGCTCAAGATCTCGCCGACGCTGAGGCTGCATCGCGACGCCGCCGACGACCTCGACCCCGTGACCTTCGAGGTCATCCGCCACAATCTCTGGAACATCAACGAGGAGCATGGCGCGACCATCCAGCGCATCTCGGGCTCGCCGGTGGCGATGTACGCGCTCGACCTGAACCCGTCGATCCTCACCGAGGATGCCGAGTTCATCTTCTTCGGCCCTTACATGCAGTACATGTCGGGCGTCACCGACACGCAGGTGAAGTGGATCCTCGAGAACCGCAGCGACAATCCCGGCATCCGCGAGGGCGACATGTTTCTCGCCAACGATCCCTGGGTCGGCGCGGCGCATCAGATGGACGTGATGCTGATCTGCCCGGTGTTCTGGGAGGGCGAGCTGTTCTGCTGGGTGACCAACTGCCTCCATCAATACGATATCGGCGGCATCACCCCCGGCAGCTTCTGCCCCGGCGCGGAGACGGCGTTCGACGAGGGCATCCTCATCCCGCCGGTGAAGATCATCGAGGGCAACGAGATCCGCCGCGATATCGAGGACATCTATCTGCGCTCGTCGAGGAAGCCCGAGCTGGTGGCGCTCGATTTCCGCGCGCAGATGGCCGGCAACATGGCGGCGCGCGAGCGCGTGCTGCAGCTCATCCGCCGCTACGGCGCGCGCACCGTCAAGGGCGTGATGAAGCGCATCCTCGCCAATGGCGAGACCGCCTTCCTGCAGAAGCTGGCGCGGTTGCCGGACGGCACCTGGCGCGACCGCACCTATGTCGAATGCTGCCGCCCCGGCGACCGCGGCACCTATCGCGTGATGTGCACGCTGACGAAGCGCGGCAATACGCTGACCTTCGAGAACGAGGGAACGGCGCCGCAGCAGGGCGCGATGAACGCCACATATTCCGGCTGGCGCGGCGCCATCATGGTGGCCCTCAACCAGCTCCTGTGCTGGGACCAGTATTTCTCGGTCGGCGGCGCGCTGCGCCATGTCGAGTCCAACCCGACGACCGGCACGCTCAACTGCGCGAGCTTCCCCGCCTCGGTCTCGACCGCCCCGGTGCAGGCGATGGAGATCTCGCTCTATCCCGCCTACAACGTGCTGTCGAAGATGATCTATGGCGATCCCGCGATGCGCAAGGACGTGATGTGCATCGGCGGCACCAGCCAGTGGCCTGCCACCATCTTCCGCGGCATCGACCAGTGGGGCGAGCGCTATGGCTATCTCCTGATCGACCCCATCGGCGGCGCCATCGGGGCGTTCTCGACCCAGGACGGCATCTCCACTGGTGGCCAGTCGCGCACGCCGATCTGCAAGCTGCCCAACATCGAGCACACCGAGCAGACCTTCCCGCTGCTCTTCCTCTACCGCAAGGAGGTGCCGGATTCGGGCGGCGCCGGCAAGTGGCGCGGCGGCCTTTCGGCCGAGAGCTGCTTCATCCCGCACAACACCGACAGGATCGTGCAGGACACCCTCTCCTCGGGCAACGCGATCCCGACCTCAACCGGCATGATGGGCGGGTATCCCGGCACGCCCAACCGCTACCGCTTCGTCCGCGACAGCGACATTCTTGAGCGGCTGAAGCGTCGCGAGATGGTCGAGGACGCGCTGGACGCCCAGGGCGAAGAGATCACGCTCCAGCTCCGCCAGGAGAATTTCGAGCAGCACCCGGCCGACGTCTACGCGGTGGTGTGGTCGGCGGCAGGCGGCTTCGGCGATCCCATGGACCGCGATCCCGCCCATGTGCTCGACGACTGGCAGAACGGCGCGGTGACGCTCGCGGCGGCGCGCGATATCTATGGCGTGGTGATCGACGAGAAGGCCGGCACGCTCGATCCGAAGGCCACCAAGGCGTTGCGCGAGGCGACGCGTAAGAAGCGCATCGCCGGCATCAAGGTGAAGCCGCGCAAGCTTGCCGGACCGGCGCTGCGCGTCACCGAGAATCTTCTGGTGCGGCTGGACGGCAA
>DASVOY010000048.1:0-4020 GCA_036383115.1 Allostellaceae bacterium | reverse complement strand
GTTCTCGGGCATGAGGTGGTCCTCATGCTGCGTGTTGGTGCGGAAGGGCTGGCCGAACTCGGCATTGAGGAAGACGCGGCCGACGCCCGAGATGTGCGTCAGCACGCCGTCGAACACTCTGTTCTGCGCCTCGTCCTGGTTGAAGCCCTGCGCGATGAAGTCGCGCAGGTAGCGGCCGCTCTGCGAGATGCCGAAGGCGAGCGCCGCCTTGATGCCGCCGACCGGGTGCGGCGCGCGCCCGTCGCGCTCGGCATAGCGCAGATAGGAGACGAGATCGCGCGTCGCGGCGAAGCCGATGCCGAGCACCTTGGGGGCCTTGGCGTCGTAGGTGAGCTCGAAGAGCGCGCCCGGCGCCGGCTTGGTGCCGTCCGGCAGCAGCTTGATGGTGCGCTCGTCAACGAAGGCCCACTGATCGGCGGGCACCGCGCGCTCGGGCTCCGCCTCTTTCGCGCGCACCGTCAGCCGCGCCTTCGCGGTGTCGAGGCTCGCCGCGGCGTAGCTCAGCTTGAAGGTCGCGGCTTCGGGCGCTCGGGTGCCGCTCACCAGCTCGTCGCGGATGGTGCGGACGATCGGCCGTCCGTCCGCCTGCGCCACCGGCACATGCATGGCCATGCCGTTGTTGCCGCGCGGCGCGTCCGGGTCCCAGCCGGACCAGACCATGGTGAAGCCCATGCGGAAGAGGAGCCCGTCGCCGGCATCCTCCGCCGTGCGCGGATCATTGGCGTTGGCAGGGGGCGCATCCATCAGCCAATGCGTCAGGAACTTCCGGCCGCGGTTGTTGACCTCGTAGAGGAGCTTGCGGCTGCCGCGGGACTCGTCGGCGGGACGCAGCACGAAGAAATCGGTGTCGTACTCGACCATCCCGCGTGCGTTGCGCGCCGCCTTGTCGAGATTGACGATGCCGCGGTTGCGGCGATCGGCGGGATCGAGCTCGCCCTTGGCCGTCCCGATGACGCGCTCATAGGCGCCGACATCGCCGAACGGCATGCCCTCGGCGAAAGGCTCGATCCGGTCGATGACGACGGCGGTGATCCTCGCCTCGGCCGGCGAGCCGAGCGCGACCAGGATGGCGCAGAGAGCGATGCTGCACTTCACGGCATTTCCTCCCCCTGGCGGCCGGCGCGCCTATTTCCCGACGAACACCGGCCTGCGCTTCTCCATGAAGGCGCGGCGGCCTTCGACGTAGTCCTGGCTGCCGAAGCAGTGGGCGACGAGCGCTTCGCATTTGGCGCGGTCGATTTGCGCGCCGGGCTTGGCGATCTCGTTGACCACGCCCTTCACCGCCGCGATGGTGAGCGGCGCGTTCTCGGCGATGAGGGCGCAGTAGTTCCGCACATACGCCTCGAGCTCGGCCTCCGGCACGGCGCGGTTGACGAGGCCCATGCCCGCCGCCTCGGCGGCGGTGAAGTGACGCGCGGTGAAGAAGATCTCCTTGGCGTAGGCCGGCCCGACCAGATCGACCAGCTTCTTGACGCCGCCCCAGCGGTAGCCGAGGCCGAGCCGCGCCGCGGGGATGCCGAAGCGTGCATCGTCGGCGGCGATGCGCAGGTCGCAGGCGAGCGCGACGGCGAGGCCGCCGCCGATGCAGAAGCCGCGGATCATGGCGATGGTCGGCTTCGACGCCTCCTGCAGCCGCGTCATCGCTCCTTCGGCGACCTTGTCGTACTGCGCGATGCTCTCCGCCGAGGAGCGCTGTTTCTCGAATTGCGAGATGTCGGCGCCGGAGATGAAGGCCTTGTCGCCGGCGCCCTTGACGATGACGACACGCACGTCGGGATCGCGTTCGAAATGATCGAGGATGGCCGGCACCGCCTGCCACATGTCGAGCGAGATCGCGTTGCGCCGCGTCGGGTTGTTGAACACCATCCAGCCGATCGCCCCGTCGGTCTCGGCGATCATGCGCTCGGTCGGGGATATCATCGTGCTGCTCCTCCTCAGACGACGCCTTTGCTGCGCAGCGCGGCGATCGCCGCGTCGTCATAACCCAGCTCGCGCAGCACCGCGTCGGTATGCTCGCCGCGCTCCGGCGTCGCGCTGTGCAGCTTCGAGGGCGTGCGGCTCAGCGTGACGGCCTGCCCGACCAGGTCGAGCCGCCCGAGCTTCGGATGATCGACGGGCTGGGCGATGCCGATATGCTTCACCTGCGGGTCGGCGAAGACCTCGTCCATGCGGTAGATCGGGCCGCTCGGCACGCCGGCGTCGTTGATGAGCCTGATCCACTCGGCCGAGGTCTTCGTCTTGGTGATCTCCTCGATCGCGGCATTGAGCTTGTCGCGGTTCTTGAGCCGCCCCTTGTCGTCGGCGTAGGCGGGATCCTTGGCCATATCCTCGGCGCCCAGCACCTTGCACAGGCGCTGGAACATCTCGCCGCCGGCGGCGGCGATGTTGATGTGCCCGTCCTTGGTCTTGAACACACCGGTCGGGATGCTCGTCGGGTGGTTGTTGCCGGCCTGGCCCGGCACCTCCTTGGCGATGAGCCAGCGCGCCGCCTGGAAATCGAGCATGGCGATCTGCGCCGCGAGCAGCGAGGACTGCACCCATTGGCCTTCGCCCGATTCCTCGCGCTCGAGCAATGCCACCAGGATGCCCATGGCGCAGAAGATGCCGGCGGTGAGGTCGGCGACGGGAATGCCGACGCGAACCGGGCCCTGGCCCGGCAGGCCGGTGATCGACATGAGCCCGCCCATGCCTTGCGCGATCCGGTCGAAGCCCGGACGGTCGCGATAGGGCCCGTCCTGGCCGAAGCCGGAGATGCTGCCGTAGACGATGCGCGGATTGACTTTCCTCAGGCTCTCGTAATCGAGCTTGAGCCGGTGCTTGACGTCGGGGCGGAAGTTCTCGACCACCACGTCGGCGTCCTTGACCAGCTTCCGGATGATCTCGAGGCCCTCGGGCTTCTTCAGATCGACGGTGATGCTGCGCTTGTTGCGGTGCAAATTCTGGAAATCGGGGCCGTGACGCGCGCCGCCGAGGCCACCAACGCCCTCGGTCGATTCGACCTTGATGACCTGCGCGCCCCAATCGGCGAGCTGGCGCACCGCGGTCGGGCCGGCGCGGACGCGGGTGAGATCGATGACCTTGAAGCGCGAAAGCGGAAGCTTGCTCATGTTTCCTCGTCGATATGCGCGACCCGGTGCGGGTCGATTTCCATCCAGACCTTGTCCTCGACCGCGAAGACCTCCGCGGCCGGCGCGGCGACGCGCAGCGGCGGGCCGCCGGCGCCGGGCGCCACCAGGTAGTCCCAGTGCTCGCCGAGATAGGCGCGCTTGACGATGCGCCCCTCGACCCACCAGCCGGCGCCGTTGCCGGGCGCCCGCCGGAGCCCGATGCTCTGCGGCCGCACCGAGAAAAGCACGCGCCGGCCGAGCTTGGCAAATTCCGGGAAACGGTCGGCGCTCAGCGAGAAGCCGGTGAAGCCGATCTCGTTGCCGGCGAGCGTACCCTCGAGGAAATTGGTGCGGCCGATGAATCCCGCCACGAAGCGCGTCCTCGGCCGGTTGTAGAGCGCGAAGGGATCGTCGACCTGCTCGATGCGGCCGTGGTTCATGACGACGATGCGGTCGGAGGTGACCATCGCCTCCGCCTGGTCGTGGGTGACATAGACGGTGGTGATGCCGAACGCATCATGGAGCCGGCGGATCTCGAAGCGCATCTCCTCGCGCAGATTGGCGTCGAGATTGGAGAGGGGCTCGTCGAGCAGCAGCACCTCGGGCTCGATGACCATGGCGCGCGCCAGCGCTACGCGCTGCTGCTGCCCGCCCGATAGCTCGGCCGGGTAGCGGTCCCTGAGGCGGTCGAGCTGAACGATGCCGAGGATGCGGTCCAGCTTCTGCGCAATCGCCGCGCGCGACAGTTTCCGCAGCTTCAGGCCGAAGGCGACGTTCTCCGCCACTGTCATGTTGGGCCAGATGGCGTAGCTCTGGAAGATCATCGACATGCGCCGCTTCTCCGGCGGCACGACCGTCGAGGGCGAGGAGATCTGCTGGCCTTCCATCTCGATCGTGCCGGCCGACGGCGGCA
>DASVOY010000047.1:0-2576 GCA_036383115.1 Allostellaceae bacterium | reverse complement strand
CGCCAAGCTTCCCCTCGCCCCTTGTGGGAGAGGGAGGGGCCCGACCGACGGTCGGGAGGGGGAGGGGGCGGCGGGACGCACTATCAGATCCCCATATACGCGCGTCGGATGGTCTCATTGCTGGCGAGCTCGGCGGCGGTGCCGGATAGCTTGATGTGGCCGCTTTCGAGCAGATAGGCGCGGTCGACGACCTCCAGCACCTGCTGGACGTTCTGCTCGACGATCAGCACGGTGAAGCCCTCGGCGCGGATGCGGCGCACGAGGTCGAAGACCTGGTCGACGACGATCGGCGCGAGCCCGGCGGAAGGCTCGTCCATCAGCAGGATCTGCGGCTTCGACATGAGCGCGCGGCCGATGGCGCACATCTGCTGCTCGCCGCCGGACATGGTCCCGGCCTGCTGGTCGCGGCGCTCCTTCAGGCGCGGGAAGAGCTCGTAGATCCAGGCGAGGCGCTCGGCGAAGTGCCGCCGCGCCGATGGGATGAAGGCGCCCATGCGCAGGTTCTCCTCCACGGTGAGGCGCGGAAAGAGCCGCCGGTTCTCCGGCACATGCGCGATGCCGGCGGCGACGATGCGATGGGCGGGAAGCCGGGTGAGGGCGCGGCCTTCAAACGAGAAAGCCCCGGCCATAGCCGGCAACAGGCCGGAGATGACGCGCATCAACGTCGTCTTGCCGGCGCCGTTGGGGCCGATGACGCCGACCGCCTCGCCGAGCCTCACCTCGAGCGACACGCCGAACAGCGCCTGGAAGGAGCCGTAACCGGCGGAGATGTCGGCGAGGCTCAGCATCTCATTGCCGCTTGTGCCCGAGATAGACCTCGGTGACGCGCGGGTCGCGCGCGGCGTCCGCGGGCTTGCCCTGGAAGATCATCTCGCCGTGGTCGAGCACGATCACGCGGTCGACGACGCGCATCAGCACGCCCATGATGTGCTCGACCCAGACGATGGTGATGCCGAGCCGCTGGCGGATGTCGCCGAGCATGAGCGCGGCGCGCTCCATCTCCGCAGTGTCGAGTCCGCCGAGGCTCTCATCGGCGAGCAGCAGCTTGGGTTGCGTGGCCAGCGCTCGGGCCAACTCGAGCTTCTTGAGCGCCGCGGCGCCGAGTCCGTCCGTGCCGGTCGTCGGATCGCTCGGGAGCCCCACCTGATCGAGCGCAGCGGCGGCGCGGCGTTGCGCCTCGCTGCGCGCGATGCCGCCGCCGGCGCCATAGAACGCCGCGAGCGTAACATTGTCGAGCAGCGACAGCTTGCGGAAGGGGCGCGGGATCTGGAAGGTGCGCGCCAATCCACTTCGGCAGACGAGATGCGCCGGCATGCCCGCGATCTCGGCGCCGGCGAAGACGATAGAGCCGGCGCTCGGGCGGAGCGCGCCCGAGATCAGGTTGAAGATCGTGCTCTTGCCGGAGCCGTTGGGGCCGATGAGCCCGAGGATCTCGCCCTGCCGCACCTCGAACGACACCTGGTTGACCGCCAGGAAGCCGCCGAACCGCTTCGACAGGGCCTTGACCGCGAGCACCTTCGCGCGGGCTCTCAGGCGAGCGCGTAGGGCGAGGATTTCGGCAGCGGCAGCACCGGTTCCGCCGTCCTGATGTTGCCGGGCCACACCACCGTCGTGGCGTTCTTGCTGTATTGCATCACCACCGGCGTCGAGCGCTCGTTCTGCCCCGACATGGGCGTGCCCGGCGGGAAGAACTTGACGCCATAACCCTGGATCGTGCCGCCGGGCGGAATGTCGACCTCGAGCGCCGCCTTGCGGATCGCTTCGGGATCGGTGCCGCCGTGCTTCTCGATGGCGAGCGGCATGACGTTCTGCAGCAGGATCCAGGTCTGGTTGAAGCCCATCGAGACGTGCGGCGGCACTTCCTTGGCGCCGGTCTTGGTCTTGTAGCGCTCGACCATGATCTTGATGAGGTCGCCCAGGCCCGGCGCCAGCGTCTTGGGATCGAGGAGCTGCGCCGGCACCGGATCGATGTCGCAGAAGAAGTCGACATCGGGCCCGAAGGTCTCGCGCAGCTTGTCGATCTGGCTGTAGCCGGCGCCGTTGCCGATCAGCATCTTAAAGCGCAAGCCAGCCTCGCGCGCCTGGCGCAGGAAGAGCGTTATGTCCGGGTTGTAGCCGGTGTGCATGATGACGTCGGGGCGCCCGCGCTTCAGCTTCGTCACCAGCGAGGAGAGGTCGGGCGTGCTCGCGGAATAGGCTTCCTTGAGCACGATCTGGGTCATGCCCTTCTGCTTGCTGTAGACCTCGTCGGCCTCGCCGCAGCCGGTGCCGTAAGGCCCGTCCTCATAGATGATGGCGAGCTTCACGTCCTTGGCATCGGTGCCGAGCTTGGCCTTGGCGTTCTCGGCAAGGAAGCTCGCGCCGGCCTCGCCGTACTGGTCGGAATGGATCTGCGCGCGGAAGGCGTAGGTGAGGTTCTTGTTCTTGAACACGGAGGACGCCACCGCCGTCGTGATCCACAGGATCTTCTTCTCCGATTCCATCTTGGCGGCCAGCGGCACCGCATGGGCGCTCGAATAGACGCCGAGGACGATGTTGACCTTCTCCTGGTTGATCAGCCGCTCGGCTTCGTTGAT
>DASVOY010000046.1:0-2168 GCA_036383115.1 Allostellaceae bacterium | reverse complement strand
TCTCGCCGTCGAGCTCGCTGATGTCGAGCGGCATGCCAAGATACGGTGCCTTGATCGCCATGTCCTGTCTCCTTCCCTGCTGTCTCAGCCGCGCCGCATCACCATGGCCGAGCCGGTGCCGGGCATGGCCCAGCCGAGATTGGCGGTGACCTCCACCTTTCTCGCCTGCCGGCAGCCGCCCTCGCGGTAGTCGTAGCTGTGCCGGCGCTTGCCGTCGGCGCCCGCGGGGCAGGAATCGTCGGCGTCGTGGCGGAGCTGGCGGACATTCTCGATCACCATGTTTATGCCGTGGGTGTAGCCTTCGCAGAGATGGCCGCCGCTGGTGTTGTTGGGACGCCTGCCGCCCAGCCGGATCGTGCCATCGCTGACGTACTCGCCGCCCTCGCCCTTCTTGCAGAAGCCGTAATCCTCGAGCTGCAGCATCGTCGTGAAGGTGAAGGCGTCGTAGGAGCCGGTGACGTCGATGTCCTCGGGCCCGACGCCCGAATTGGGCCACAGGATCTCGCGCGCGTAGCGCCCGGCGACGGTCGAGATCGGCCCGTGCTGGTAATGCATGTCCATGCGCGGCTTGTTGCAGCGCCCGACGACGCCGCGGATCAGCACCAGGGGATGGCGGCAATCGCGCGCGCGCTCTGCGGTGGTGACGATGATCGCGTTGGCGTTGTCAGTCTCGACGCAGCAGTCGAGCAGATGCAGCGGCTTGCAGATGATGCGGCTCGCCAGCACCTCCGATACCGTCACCCGCTCCTTGTAGTGCGCCTTCGGGTTGTTCGAGGCGTGCTCGCTGTGGATCGCCTTGACCGCGGCGACCTGCTCGGGGCGCGTGCCGTAATCGTGCATGTGGCGCATGAAGGTCGGGCTGAACATCTGCCCGGCGCTCTGCCAGCCATAGGCGCGGCTGTGCAGCATGTCGCCCGAGACCGGCGCCGCCGCGCGCACGCCGGTGCCGCCGATCCGCACCTGCGAGTAGCCGTTCATGGCGCGGAAGATCACCACGGTCTTGCACATGCCGGCCTCGATCACCCCCATCGCCATGCCGACCAGCGCCTCGGTCGAGGAGCCGCCGCCGAACACGTCCATGTAGAAGTCGAGCCGGATGCCGAGATCGCCGGCGACGAAGGGCGCGAAGACGGAATCGCCGGATTGGTAGGACAGCATGCCGTCGATGTCGGCGGGCTTGAGCCCCGCATCCGCGATCGCGTTCCGCACCGCCCAGGTCGCGAGCGAGCGCGTCGTCTTGCCGGAGCCGCGCATGTAGTCCGTCTCGCCGACGCCGACGATCGCGTATTTGTCGCGCAGATATTTAGGGCTGGTCGCGTCGATGTCTCGCGCTGGTGTCACGGCGGTTCTCCCTGCGATGTCCTTGCGGCTCTATTCTATGGACCGGCTAGTTTGCACCGACCACCGATTCGCCTGCAACCGGGCCCGTTGAAAGCCTATCGAACGCCGGAGGGTAGGTCCGGGCAGGCTCGACAGCGCCGCTGGACCGGGGCCATTATCGGCCTGGAGATGACGGCCTCATCGGGCTGCAGCGGGAGGATGGGCATGTCCTGCACGCTCTGCGTCGGCACCGCCGGCACTTCAGTGTGGTTCAGCAGGGATCTCGGCGAGACCTGGGCGAGGCCCTACAGCGAGTCCGGGCTCTACCTCGAATCGCGCGTCTGGGCTCTCAGCACCCATCCTGACATGCCCGGCCGCATCTTTGCCGGGACCGATTCCGGTATCTACCGTTGGGACGACAAGGACGAGCGTTGGACGCACCTTCCCTCCGAGATGGACCGGCTCTGCGTGTGGTCGCTCGCCCAAAGCCGGCACGATCCCAACGTGCTCGTGGCCGGCACGCAGCCGGCGGCGCTCTTCCGCTCGGATGACGGTGGAAGACGATGGCGACGGCTCGAGGCCGCCATGGCGCAGAAATGCATCTTCGTCGACCGGCCGCGCGTGACGCAGGTCCTGTTCGATCCGCTGGAGAAAGACACGATCTGGGCCGGCGTCGAGATCGACGCCATTCACCGCAGCCGGGATGGCGGCAGGAGCTGGGAGCGGCTCGGAGCGGGCCTCGTATCCGACGATGTCCATGGGCTCGCCGTGGTCGTGAACGGCGACGCCACGATATTGGCGACGACGAATAAGGGATTGCACCGCAGCCGCGACAAAGGGCGCAGCTG
>DASVOY010000045.1:0-4641 GCA_036383115.1 Allostellaceae bacterium | reverse complement strand
CGCCTTTTTCCTGCTGCCGGTGGCGCCTTTGCCGCAGGTGGATTTCCCGACCATCTCGGTGCAGGCCAGCATGCCCGGCGCCATCCCCGAAACGATGGCGACGAGCGTGGCGACGCCGCTCGAACGCCATCTCGGCCAGATCGCCGATGTCACCGAGATAACCTCGTCGAGCTCCACCGGCCAGGCCCGCATCATCTTGCAATTCGGCCTTAGCCGGAACATCGACGGCGCCGCGCGCGACGTGCAGGCGGCGATCAATGCCGCACGCGCCGATCTTCCGGCAAGCCTCCGCAGCAACCCTACCTATCGCAAGGTCAACCCGGCCGACGCGCCGATCCTGATCCTGGCGCTGACCTCGGATACGCTCAGCCAGGGCCAGATCTACGATTCCGCCGCGACCGTGCTGCAGCAGAAGCTGTCGCAGGTCGACGGCATCGGCCAGGTGCAGGTCGGCGGCAGCTCGCTGCCCGCGGTGCGCGTCGAGACCAACCCGCACGCGCTCTTCAAATACGGCATCGGCCTCGAGGATGTGCGCGCCGCGCTCGCTGCCGCCAATGCCAACGCACCCAAAGGGTCCATCGAGTTCGGCGGCAAGCACTACCAGCTCTACACCAACGATCAGGCGAGCGAGGCCGACCAGTACCGCCAGCTGGTGATCGCCTACCGCAACGGCGCCGTCGTGCGGCTCTCCGACGTCGCCGAGGTCAGGGACAGTGTCGAGGATCTGCGCAACCAGGGCCTCGCCAACGGCAAGCCCTCGGTGCTTCTCATCATCTACCGCCAGCCCGGCGCCAACATCATCGACACGGCCGACCGGGTCATGGCGCTCCTGCCGCAGCTCGAGGCATCGATCCCGAGCAGCATCGACGTGACCCTGGCGGCGGACCGCACCACTGACATCCGCGCCTCGCTGCATGACGTCGAGCGCACCTTGGTGACCTCCGTCCTGCTCGTCATCATGGTGGTGTTCCTCTTCCTGCGCGACGCGCGCTCGGCGCTGATCCCGACCGTCGCCGTGCCGGTGTCGCTGATCGGCACCTTCGGCGCCATGTATCTCCTGGGATACAGCCTCGACGCGCTATCGCTGATGGCGCTCACCATCGCTACCGGGTTCGTGGTGGACGACGCCATCGTCGTGCTCGAGAACATCACCCGCCATATCGAGGCCGGCATGCCGCGCATGCGGGCGGCGCTCCAGGGCGCGCGCGAGGTGGGGTTCACCGTGCTGTCGATGAGCGTGTCGCTCATCGCCGTGTTCATCCCGATCCTGCTCATGGGCGGCATCATCGGGCGGATCTTCCGCGAGTTCGCCATGACGCTGTCGGTCGCCATCGTCATCTCGCTGGTGGTGTCGCTAACGACGACGCCGATGATGTGCGCCTACCTGATCCGGCGACGCCCGGAGCGCGAGGCCGGCGGCCTCTACCGCCTGGGCGAGCGCGCTTTCGATGCCATGCTCGGCTTCTATGACCGCACCCTCGCCTGGGCGCTCGCCCACGCGCGGGTGATGATGCTGATCCTGCTGGCGACGCTGGGCCTCAACGTCTATCTCTTCATGATTGCGCCGAAGGGCTTCTTCCCGCAGCAGGATACGGGCAGGCTGGTCGGCGGCATCCAGGCCGATCAGAGCATCTCCTTCCAGCTCATGCGCCAGAAGCTCGGGCAGTTCATCGCCATCCTGCGCAAGGATCCGGCGGTGGAGAACGTGGTCGGCTTCACCGGCGGCGGCCAGACCAATTCCGGCTTCGTCTTCATGACGCTGAAGCCGCTCACCGAGCGCAAGCTCTCGGCCGATCAAATCATCCAGAGACTGCGCCCGCAGCTCGACCAGGTGGCGGGAGCGCGGCTCTACCTGCAATCGACCCAGGACATCCGCGTCGGCGGCCGGCAGAGCAACGCGCAATACCAATACACGCTGCAGGGCGACGACCTTGGCGAGCTCTATGCCTGGACGCCCAAGATCGCCGAGGCGCTGCAGCACGTGCCCGAGCTCGCCGACGTCAATTCCGACCAGCAGCAGAACGGCCTCGAGACCGATCTGGTCATCGACCGCGCCAGCGCGGCGCGCCTCGGCCTCACCGCGGGCCAGATCGACAACACGCTCTACGACGCCTTCGGCCAGCGCCAGGTCTCGACGATCTACAATGCGCGCAACCAATACCACGTGGTGATGGAGGTGGCGCCGCAATATTGGCAGAGCCCGGAGATGCTCAACGAGATCTATGTGAGCACCTCGGGCGGCGCGGTCGGCGGCACGCAAGGCAGCAATGCCGTGATCGGCACGACGGTGGCAAAGGCGAAGGCTGGCGGCACCCAGGGCGCCGCCTCCACCGCGGCGCAGATCGCCGCCGATACCGCGCGCAATCTGAGCTCGAACCGCATCGGCAGCACCGGGCGAAACAGCGTCTCGACGGGTGCCGCGGTGAGCACCCATGCCGAGACCATGGTGCCGCTCGCCGCGATCGCCCGTTACGAGCCGGGCAAGACGCCGCTCGCGGTCAATCACCAGAGCTTGTTCGTGGCGTCGACGATCTCCTTCAATCTCGCGCCGGGCAAGTCGCTGAGCGACGCGACCACCGCCGTCGACGCGGTAATGACCCGCCTCGGCGTGCCCGCCAGCATTCATGGCAACTTCCAGGGGACCGCGCGCGTGTTCCAGGAATCGCTGGCCAACCAGCCCATCCTGATCCTCGCCGCGCTCGCCACGGTCTATATCGTGCTCGGAATCCTCTACGAGAGCTACATCCACCCGATCACGATCCTGTCGACGCTGCCCTCGGCCGGCCTCGGCGCGGTTCTGGCGCTGCTCGCCTGCAACACCGAGTTCAGCATCATGGCGCTGATCGGCGTGGTGCTGCTCATCGGCATCGTCAAGAAGAACGCGATCATGATGATCGACTTCGCGCTCGACGCCGAGCGCAGCCAGCGCCTGAGCCCGCGCCAGGCGATCTACCAGGCCTGCCTCTTGCGCTTCCGCCCGATCATGATGACGACGATGGCGGCGCTCCTGGGCGCGGTGCCGCTGGCGGTCGGCGCCGGCAACGGCGCCGAGGTGCGCCAGCCGCTCGGCATCGCCATCATCGGCGGGCTGATCGTGAGCCAGATGCTCACCCTCTACACCACGCCCGTCGTCTACCTCTATCTCGACCGCTTCAGCCTGTGGACGCGGCGGCGGGAAGCGGACATCCCGACGGGGCACGTGCCGGAGGCGGGTGAATGATAAGACTTCCGACGGCGCAGCCCGCACCCCTCACCCTTCCGGCCTTCGACAAGCGAGCATTCGCGCTCGCGACCGCCGTGCTCCTCACCGCCTGCGCCGTCGGGCCCGACTACCAGCGCCCGCCCGCCCCCGTGCCGGCGCAGTACAAGGAGGAGGGCTGGAAGGTCGGCGAGCCGCAGGACGCGGATCGCGGGCCGTGGTGGTCGATCTACAACGATCCCGTGCTCGACGGGCTCGAGCGGCAGGTCGATATCTCGAACCAGAATCTGCGGGCGTCGGAGGCCGCTTTCCGCCAGGCGCGTGCCATCGTCGCCCAGGCGCGCGCGGGCTATTACCCGACGGTCGGGCTCAGCGCCTCGGCGCAGCGCTCGGGCTCCGGCACCGGCGGCCGCATCGTCGGCACGAGCACCGGCACGACCGGTGTCGCCCGGACCGGCGGCGGGAGCGGCAATGCCACGCTCTACGATCTCACCGCCAGCGCCACCTGGACGCTCGATGTCTGGGGCCGCATCCGCCGCCTGGTCGAGGCCGACATCGCCAGCGCGCAGGCGAGCGCCGCCGATCTCGCCGCGGCGCGGCTCTCGGCCCAGGCGCAGCTCGCCACCGCCTATTTCGGCCTGCGCGCCGCCGACGAGCAGAAGCGCATCCTCGACAGCACCGTCGTGGCCTACACGCAGTCGCTGCAGATCGCGCGCAACCAGCACAATGCCGGCGTGGCCGGCCTCGCCGACGTCATCTCGGCCCAGACACAGCTCGAGACGACGCAGGCACAGGCGATCGCCGTCGGCGTGCAGCGCGCCCAGTTCGAGCATGCCATCGCCGTGCTCACCGGCAAGCCGCCCGCCGAGCTCGGCATCGAGCCCGCCCAGATGGCGACGCAGGTGCCGGTGATCCCCGCGGGCATGCCTTCGACCCTGCTCGAGCGGCGTCCCGACATCGCCGCGGCGGAGCGGCTGATGGCCTCGGCCAACGCGCAGATCGGCGTCGCGACCGCCGCCTACTATCCCGATCTGACGCTCTCGGCTTCCTACGGCTATTCGAGCTTCATGTTCGACAACCTGCTCTCGGCCGCGAACCGGTTCTGGGCGGTGGGCCCGCAGCTTGCCGAGACGCTGTTCGACGGCGGCCTGCGCGGCGCGCAGGTCGAGCAGACGCGCGCCGCCTACGACCAGAATGTCGCTCTCTACCGGCAGACCGTGCTCACGGGATTCCAGCAGGTCGAGGACCAACTCGCCGCGCTGCGCATCCTGGCGCAGCAGGCCGAGGTGCAGGCGCTCGCGGTGCGCGACGCGAACGAAGCGGTGCGCCTCACGCTCAACCAGTACAAGGCCGGCACGGTGCCCTATACCAGCGTCATCACCGCGCAGGCGATCGCGCTGGGCAACGAGGAGACGGCGGTCACCATCCTGCAGGGCCGCCTC
>DASVOY010000044.1:0-5120 GCA_036383115.1 Allostellaceae bacterium | reverse complement strand
CCGACGGATCACCCGCACGCGGCGGCGACGCGTCGGTATTCCTGGGGCGTGTCGATCGCAGCTTGGCGGGCCCGGCGCGCGGCATCGAGCGCGTCCAGGACGTGCTTGATCGCCGCCTGCACCGGTGCCACCAGGCGTCGCTGCGCCGCAGCGGCCTGCCCGACCGGCACCAGCGCACCGGCCGGCAGCGCGGAGATGGCGCGGGCTATCTCGCGCTCGAGGCGCGGCGCATACTCGGCGACGACGGCGGCGTCTGTCGCCTGGTGCTTGCGCTCATGCGCCAGCACGCTGTCGTACCAGCAGGTTCCGGGCGGTCGCGCACGGACGATGAAGATCCTGCGCTCCGGCGCGAGGATCTCGACGACGACGCCGTCGATCCAGCGGCAGGTCTCGCCGTCGGCGTCGCGCATGCCGAAGCTGATGGGCCACTGCGCCCGCAACTCGGCACGATAGAGGCCGAGGGTGCGGCCGCCGTGATAAGCCTTGCCGGCAAGCTTCTGCAGCGCCGGCTGCGGCAGCGTGTTGTCGATCACGGGATCGGCGAGCTTCGGCGTCACCACGACGTCAGGCCGCGAGGCGGGACAGGCAAGCGCGGCGCGCGCCGGCGGCGCCGACGCCACGGCAAGCGCGACGAGCACGATCCCGCAAAGACTTCTCCCGAGGCCAACCGTCATCGCCGGTGACTATAGCCGAATTGCGCCTCGGCTTGACCGCCTTGCGCGCGGGCGCTAGCGCTCATGGCAACAAGACCACGCGGAGGAAGCGATGGAGATCGGATTTTGCGGCACCGGGCGCATGGGCGCGGCGATGGTGCAACGGCTCATGGATCAGGGGCATCGACTCACCGTGTGGAACCGCAGCGCGGCCAAGACGAAGCCGCTCGTCGAACGCGGCGCGCGCCCGGCAACGACGCCGGCAGAGGCGGCGACCGCCAACGACGTCGTCATCACCATGCTCACCGACGCCCGCGCCGTCGGCGCGGTCTATGACGGGACGGAGGGCCTCCTCTCCGGCGGTGTCAAAGGCAAGCTCTTCATCGACATGAGCACGGTGACGCCGGAGACGACGCGCAAGCTCGCTCAGCGTGTGCGCGCCAAGGGCGCGGCGCTGGTCGAATGCCCGGTAGGCGGAACTGTCGGCCCGGCGCGCGAGGGCAAGCTCCTCGGCCTCGCCGGCGGCGAGCCCGCGGATTTCGCCCGCGCGCGGCCGATCCTCGAGCAGCTCTGCCGCCGCGTCGATCACCTGGGGCCCAACGGCAATGGATCGGCGATGAAGCTCGCCATCAACCTGCCGCTCATCGTCTATTGGGAGGCGCTGGGCGAGGCGATGTCGCTGGTCAAGGACGCCGGCATCGCGCCCGCGAAGCTGCTGGAGATCATGGGCGAGAGCTCGGGCGGCGCCAATGCGCTCAAGACCCGCGCAACGAAGATCGCCACGGCGCTCGAGGGCGGCACGCCCGATGTCGGCTTCGACATCGACGGCATGCGCAAGGACCTTCGCACCATGGCGGAGGCGGCGCGGACGCTCGGCCTCGATCTGCCGGTGGCGGCGAAAGCGCTCGAGAGCTACGACGCGGCCGCCGCGGCAGGCTGGGGCAACCGCGACGGCTCCTCGCTTGTGGCCTGGCGGGTCGAGGCAGCGAAAAAGCAGAAGTAGCGGCCATGATCGCGCTCGACTTCGCCTTCACCGCGCGGGTGCGGGTGGCGGCGCCGCTCGAGCTCGGCACGACGCATCTCGGCCGCCGCCGCGTGATCCCGATCAACGGGGGCACGGTCGAAGGCCCGCGGCTCAACGGCGTGGTGCTGCCGGGCGGCGCCGACTGGCAGATCATCCGCAGCGACGGCACGGCCGAGCTCGAGGCGCGCTATACGCTGCGGGCCGATGACGGCGCGCTCATCGCGGTGGTGAACCGTGGGCTGCGCCACGGGCCGGAGGCGGTGATGCGGAAGCTCGCCGCCGGCGAGAGCGTCGATCCCGGCAGCTACTATTTCCGCTCGTCGCCGATGTTCGAGACCGCGGCGCCGGCCCATCACTGGCTCACGCAGGCCGTGTTCGTCGCGAGCGGCGTGCGCCACCCCGACCTGGTCGAGATCCACGTTTACGCCGTGCGGTGAGCGGCCGTCAGGCGCTGCCGCGCTGCGCCATCCACCGGCGCCAAAGCAGCCACGCCGCGAGCAGGGCGAGCACGCCGACCGCCCAGGCCCAGGCGGGCGCGGCGAGCATGTGGCGACCGAGGAGCACCATCGCCACGGTGAGCGGCAGGATGCCGATGGCGGTGGTCCACACGAAGGTCCACCAGCCGATGCCCAGTAGCCCGGCCGCGTAGTTGACGAGATTGAAGGAGATGAGCGGCATGAGCCGCGCCAGGAGAAGCGCGCCGGGCCCGACCGGCAGCGCGTCGAGACGGCGCCACTGCGCCTCCGACAGGACGAGGCGGACGAAGGGACGGCCGAGCCAGCGCGCCAGCGCAAAGGAGAGCGCGGCGCCGAGCATGGCGCCAAGCCAGGTGAGCGCGATGCCGAGCCACGGGCCGAACATCATGCCGTTGACTACGGGAATGAACTCGGCCGGCAGCGGCAGGAAGGAGTGGAGCACCATCAGCGCGACCGAGGCGGCCGCGCTCCACGGTGCCCAGGCCGCGACGAAGCGCTCGACATCGGCCAGCGTCAGCGTGGCGACATCGATGCCCTGCGCGGCGACGGCGCGCCACAGCGCAAGGCCGAGCGCCGAGAGCAACCCGCCCGCGACGATCACGGCCGCGATCGCGCGGATGGTGTCGTATCCTCTCTCGCCGCCCGGCATGTTCCGCCCCTCGCGGCAACTCTAGCGGCGCTGTCGCAGCGCGGGCAATCGGCGGTGGGCGAAGGCGCAGCCGCCGGCCACCATCGTCATCCGCGGTCGATATCGGCGAGCGGCGGCGATCCGCCGATGACTTCATCAGCGCGCGAGATATTCGGCGAGTTCGCGCGACAGGCCTGGGTACCGCCGGCACAGCTCGGCGAGGACGAGGTCGCCCTCGTCGGCGGGCGGCAGCTCCTCGCTTCCCGCCCCCTTGGCCAGCAGCAGGAAGCTTCGCGCGGTGCTGATCGCGGCGCGCCAGATCTCAATGGAATGGGCCATAGGGATCGCTTCCCCACCAACTCTTGAGTGGAGAATGTCCTGTCCTGGTTAACTAAGGGTTTAAACGCGGAGAATTCCCGCCGCGAGCGGCAGCGGGAATACTTGACCACCCACCCTTTATCGCTGATCTCGCGGCCGAACTTCAGCGCAGCGGCGAGAAGGCGGCGGGCACGGCCAGCACGTTCTCTTGGTGGAGCAACAGGTCACCGCCGCCGGGCGGCGGCCAGATGCCACGCTCGATCGCTTCCTTGCGGATCCGCTGGCGCTCGCCGGCGTCGCGATAGGCCCAGATGTGGATCCATTGATTGAGCGGCCCGAGCTCGGTCGACCAGGCGCCCACCAAAGGCGAGAGCTTGGCGCGCTCGGCGATGCTGCCGCTCCAGCGCTCGATCACCTTGGGGATCGAGCCGGGCTTGGAGGTATAGGTGCGGATCTCGTAGATGCCGCCGAGCTGGCGCGGCTCGAGCGGCGGCGAGAACGGCGCCGGGATGAGGATTTTCGTCTCCATCCGGTCGATGAACTCGCCGATCGGCGGCGGCCAGATCTTGGCGCTGACCGCCTCGGCGCGGATGCGCCGGCGCTCCTCAAGATCGGCATAGGGCCACACGTGGATGATCTGGTTGAGCGGTCCGACCTCGGTATGGAAGAAGCCGGCTATCGGCGACAGCTTGAGCCGCGGCGGCAGGGCCTCGCCGAAGCGCTTCTCGACCTCAGGCAGGCTGCGCGGTTTCAGCTGATAGATGCGCATCTCGACGATCATGCGGTCCTCCCATCCTTTGCTTTGGCGGAACTGTAGCCGCTCTTCGTCCGCCTAGGCAAAAAATCGCCGGCCGCCGTTCGCACGCCGAGCGCGCCCGAGGAACGAGCGTCCGCGCATTCGCGACAGACGATGGCCATGATCCTCACGCGCCGCGGCAAACGGTTGCCGGGGACGATGGCGATGGAGGAAAAGCCGACGGAGCCGAGCGCTCCTCCGAAACCGAATGTTCGACGTGAAACATTTGCGTTTCGGAGCGCGGCGCCCGCGCCGAACGATGGCGGCACCTTCGGCGATCGTGAGCCCTGCAGCGGCGCCAGCCGCCTCAGGCATGTCTGACGGAACTTTGCGCGCCATCAGCAGACGTCAGCGGCCCGCCGTTGAAGCTGTGCGTGGGGCCGGTGACATTCGTCAGAGCATGCAGATTTCAACCTGACCAGTTGGCGGTCCGATCGGATCGGCAACTCAGCTCATCCGAGAGCGCCTTCCTCTTTGAGATCCGGCGTGTCGAAGCCTTGGGTGAACCAGCCGTAGATCGGCGCGAGAAGGCCGTGGGCTTCGGCGCGCTTGCATTGGTCGCGCCGGAGGCGGGCGAGGCTGGTGGCGGCGCGTAATTCAAGCGACCGGGCCTGCTAGCCTCGCGCCACGGTTAGGGAGTCCCGGTAACGGGCCTCGACCTCCTGAGGCTTACTCCGCCCTATACGCACCAACAGCTTGCCCTTCAGGCGCAACAGTTGCGCGTCCCAGAACCGCACGCCGCTCTCCTCCGCGAAGCGCCTTGCTTCCTCGAGCAGCTCGAGCCCGGCGGGCACTTCGCCAGCCGAGAGGTGACTCTCCGACAGCAGCGCCTTGTAATAGGGCTCGAGCACGCGCATGCCCAAGTTCAAGCAACGATCCAGACCGCGGCGGAGCTCCGCGAGACTGCTTTGCGCTCGCCCTTGGTTCGCCAGTACCCAGCGGCGCGAGGTTGCCGTCGTCTCATAATGCGCCAACCCTTGCTCGGCCGCGAGTTCGGCCGAGTGCTCGCCCGACGCGCGGACCGTCGCGTCGTCACGTCGCAGCTGATGGCAGAGGAGGCCGAAGTGGAGGGCGTGTGCCATGGTCGGCGGATGCGCGATCTGCTCCGCGAGTGCCACCGCGCGGCGGACAACGCCAGCAGTGGGTTCATCGACACCGCCGACAAAGTAGAGCTTCTTTCTTGGCGATGCTGCGTCGAGCGTGCGGCGGCGGCGCACAGACAGGC
>DASVOY010000043.1:0-13240 GCA_036383115.1 Allostellaceae bacterium | reverse complement strand
CTGGTGCGAAGCCAGCAGCTCGGCGGCGCCTTGCCTCGGCGGCGGCGCTCGATTAACCTAGTGAGGTCGGGGCCCGCAGACTCCCGGCTTTCCCAAGGCGGCTTGCCGTCCAAGTTCTGCTCAACACTCGATCTCTCGAGGGCTGGGCGCATGGACGGGATTCGGACTCCTCAAGACCTCTATCGGCAGATCGGCACGGCGGCGGCACCGCTGGTCATCGACGTGCGGCGGTCGGACGCGTTCGATGCCGACGACGGCCTGATCGTCGGCGCGGTCCGCCGCCTGCCGGAAGACGTCGAGCGTTGGCGGCGGGACCTGCCGCCCGACCGCGACGTGGTCGTCTACTGCGCCAAGGGACAGGAGGTCGGCCCGGATACGGCCGCCGCGCTCGCCGCCGCCGGCATCCGCGCCGCCTATCTCGAGGGCGGCGTGGCGCGCTGGCGCGAGCTGGGCTTGCCGACGCGGCGGCGGATCGGCGCCGCTCCCAGCCGCTGGGTGACGCGCGAGCGGCCGAAAGTCGACCGCATCGCCTGCCCCTGGCTCGTCCGGCGCTTCATCGATCCCGAGGCGGAGTTCATCTACGTCCCGAGCGAGGCGGTACGCGACACCGCGGCAAGGCTCGGGGGCACGCCTTACGACATCCCCGGCGTCGAGTTCGGGCATGTCGGGGCGTTCTGCAGCTTCGACGCCTTCATCCGCATCTACGGCATCGCCGCTCCCGCGCTCGATCGCCTCGCTCTGGTCGTGCGCGGCGCGGATACCGGTCGCCCCGAGCTGACGCCGCAGTCGCCCGGCCTGCTCGCGCTCTCCCAGGGCCTGTCGGCGAATTTCGCCGACGATCACGAAATGCTGGCGCACGGCATGGTCGTCTACGATGCGCTCTACGCCTGGTGCCGCGCGCAACAAGCCTGACGGAGACGCTGGTGCCGTTCACCACCTTTACCGAATCCACCCCTGCTCCGGCCCGTGAGCTTCACGGGATCAGCTTCCGCGAGGCTTTCCGGGTGTGGGTGCGCGTGGCGGCGCTCAGCTTCGGCGGCCCGGCCGGGCAGATCGCGGTCATGCATCGCATCCTCGTCGAGGAGAAGCGCTGGATCGGCGAGACGCGATTCCTGCATGCGCTCAACTACTGCATGCTGTTGCCCGGTCCCGAAGCGCAGCAGCTTGCGGTCTATATCGGCTGGCTGCTGCACCGCATCCCGGGCGGCCTCGTCGCCGGCACGCTCTTCGTGCTGCCCGGCGCGGTGGCGCTGATGGCGCTGAGCTGGCTCTATGCCGGCTTCGGCGAGGTCGGCGTCGTCCAGGCGCTCTTCTTCGGCCTGAAGGCGGCGGTTCTCGCCGTGGTGCTCGAGGCAGTGGTCAAGGTCGGCAGGCGCGCGCTCAAGAACCGCACCATGGTCGCCCTTGCCGCCCTCGCCTTCATCGGCATCTTCTTCTTCGCGATCCCCTTCCCGATCATCATCCTGGCGGCGGCCCTCGCCGGCTTCATCGGCAATGCCGCCGGCCTCGCGGCGTTCCGGCCCGCCGCCGCCCGCGCCGGCGCGGCGGGCGCGGACGAGGCGCCGGCCGCCATTGACACCGCCTTCGCCCGCGCGATCCCCGAGCATGTCCGGCCCTCCGCCAAGCGGGCGGTCAGGGTTGCCGCGATCGGCCTGACGCTCTGGCTCAGTCCGCTGGCCGCCCTTCTGCTGGCGCTCGGGCCGGCGAACGTGTTCACCATGATCGCCACGTTCTTCAGCGAGATGGCGGTCGTCACCTTCGGCGGCGCCTATGCCGTGCTAGCCTATGTCGCCCAGGAGGCGGTGCAGTTCTATCATTGGCTCGCGCCGGGCGAGATGCTCGCCGGCCTGGGCATGGCCGAGACGACGCCGGGGCCGCTCATCATGGTGCTGCAGTTCGTGGGCTTCATGGCCGCGTTCCGCAACCCGGGCTCGCTCGATCCCATGCTCGCCGGCACGCTCGGCGGGCTGCTGGCCACCTGGGTCACCTTCACGCCCTGCTTCATCTGGATCTTCCTCGGCGGGCCCTACATCGAGGCGCTGCGCGGCAACAAGGCGCTCAGTGCCGCGCTCTCGGCGATCACCGCGGCGGTCGTCGGCGTCATCCTCAACCTCGCCCTCTGGTTCGCGCTCCACACGCTCTTTGGCCAGGTCGACGAGCGCCACGCCTTCGGCATGGTGCTGCAGATCCCGGTCCTCGCGACGCTCGACATCGCCGCGCTCGTCCTCGCGGTCGCGGCGCTCCTCGCGCTGTTCCGCTTCAAGGTCGGGATGATCCCGACATTGCTCGGCTGCTCCGCCGCCGGTATCGCCATCCATTTCCTGGGAGCGATCCGATGACCCGTCGTCCGAACTGAAGGCGGACGATTGCGAAAAAAACCCCCGTCGCGAGGGCGGGGCTGCTGCAAAGTCGTGTTCGGCCGCCCTTGCTTACGGGCCTATCTGGCTCTCTGTGACCTTTCCGCTGGAGTCGATGACGAGCGCTACTGCCTTGTTGCCCTTCATCGCCTTGGCGGTGATGCCCTCAGGTGTGGAACTGATATTCGTCACCTGGCTGTAGCCTTCGCTTTCCAACTTCGTCTTGATCTCCTGGTCGCTCATCTTGCCGGCCGCGGAGGTCGTACCGGAGCCCGCTGTCGAGGACGGGTTTGCCGCCGCGGGAGCGGGGCTTGTCGTGGTCTGAGCGAGGACGACGGTTGCGCCGGTCAAGAGCAGAATGGCGGCGACGACCGAGACATTGCGCATGGCGAGCCTCCAATCATTGGCGGATTTCACAGAGCCAACCCCGATCCACTGCTGGTCGTTCCTTGCACCGCGGGTGATGCACCGCCGCGGCGGCGCATCGGTGGTCGCCCGCCTGGCAAGGAAAGAGCTACAAGCGTGCGGTCCGGAACCTGACCGGGATGCACCGAGGGTCGCGGCGCCAGGACCATCGAGTGGCGCCGTGCCGCGGAAAACCGCGCCCGCGCATGGCGGCACGCGCCAGCCGGCGGCGGAATGTTTCACGTGAAACCTACATCTCTGCGTCCGAGTGCTCTATCGAGTGGGTCATGTCGATGCCATTCTGCATCACTCCCGCCTACACGGAAGTGCGCCAGCGCTTCACTGTGGGCCAGCCGGGAATCGTCCCGCGACGACGCGGCGGCCGCCGCCTGACCGAACCCATCACGTCGGCGGCCGATGCGATCGGGCCCATTCCCGCGCATGCGGGATGGGGTCTCTCGGCGGCAAGGTGGCGCGGAACCGGACCACGCTCGGCCATGTGCTCATTCGCTCGTCCCAGGCCTGGACGGCGGGGAAGTCTCGCCGCAGCTGGCGTCCTTCCGGCGTGAGCCCGAAGGCGAACAGCGTCGGCAACAGGAAGAAGTCTGCCATGCTGATCTCGTCGCCGGCGATGAAGCGCTGCCCGCCGGCGAGCTCCTGCTCCATGACTTCGAGCGCTCTCTTCGCATGTGGAAGAGCGCGCGCGACGATCGCGTCGCTTCCGGCGATGCCGAGTTCCGGAAACACCAGCCGCTCGTGGCCGATGTGATAGATCATCCAGGGATAAAAATAGGCGTTCAGGTTGCCGATCCACTGGTTCATTCGAGCGCGCGCTCGAAGGTCTCCCGGCGTGAGCCGAGGTCCTGCGAAAGCTTCATCGACATAGGCGGCGATTGCGCTCGTCTCGTAGAGCATGAAATCGCCGTGCTGCAGTACCGGCACGCGGCCGAACGGGTGCCGCGCCAGATGGGCCGGGGTGTACATTTCATCCTCGGTGTCGTGGAATTCGTAATCGACACCCTTCTCGGTGAGGATGAGCCGGACGACGTTCACATACGTGCTACGTTGAAAGCCGTACACGGTGACAGGGGCCATGAGTTGCCTCCATGCCGCCGCCAGGAGCGAGGTTCGGCGCCGCCGTCTTGCTTGCCAGCGTCATGCGATCGGGAGGCCGACGCGACGCAACCGCGTGCCCGGCTGGATACCGACGCTGACGAACTCTGGCTGCGGGTTGACATTTCGCCGCGCAAACCCTCATGTCCCGGCTGACGGGGACGATGCAGCGCTTGGGCGAAATGCCTTTGGTAGGCCGGGCGGCTGTTGGTAAAGCCCGACACACCGACTTTCCATCAAAATGGCTTCGGGGTCAACGACGGAACGTTCGCCGGTGCTGTCGGGATATGAATGATCTTGTCCTAAATCGAAATCGCGACTGTCCGGGGCATGTACTCATAAATCAAGATTGGCGCGGCTTGACCCATATCCGCCTCGCGGCGCTTTGCGGACCCAAGCCGGACGTCACGCTGGGTCCGAGTCGTGCCAACAGCAGATCTTCGCGGAATATTGCTTGGCAACATTACTGGGCTTGCGCCTCGAGTTTTGGCTAGCCGAGTGCCGGTAAACGATCATCGCGCTGAACGGCGGTATTCTGCCACCACATTTCATCAGCAAGAGCACGAGCGGGCGGCACGGCCGTTCTCCGTCTCTTGGCAGACCGTCGTCAACGCGCGGAGTCAACGCGGCGGCCCTTGCGCAATCGCTTACGACAATGGGACGGTTTTGTTCGATCCCGGCGGGATGGGATAGTCGTGGTCGGCAGGCGAAGGATTAGCGGGCGTCCAGAACCGCGCGGAGTTGCGCTCCAAGATCGGACGGCTTGTAGGGCTTGGAAAGGACCGGGAAGTTCCCAGCGGGAGCCGTTCGAGACGACAGGCTCTCTCGGCTATAGCCGGAGGTCAGCAGCACCTTGAGGCCCGGCCGGAGCCGGCGGGCCTCCTCGGCGAGCCGGATGCCGCTCATGTTCGGCATCACCACATCGCTGAAAAGGAGATCGATCGGCTCGCCGCCGCGCAGCATCTCGAGCGCTTCCAGCGGCCCCGCGGCGGCGCGCACCTCGTAGCCGAGATCCGTCATCATATCCGTGGCGGTGCGCAGAACGTAAGCGTCGTCCTCGACGAGCAGAACCCGCTCCGAGCCGCGGGCCGACCCGGTGTCGCACAAAGGCCGCGTGCGGTCCAGCGTTGCCGCCGCGTTCGTCGCGGGCGGCAGATGGAGGCGGACCGTCGTGCCCTGGCCGACCTCGCTGTCGATCATCACGTGCCCGCCGGACTGCTCCACGAAGCCGTAGACCTGACTGAGCCCTAAGCCGCTCCCCTTGCCGACCCCCTTCGTCGTGTAGAACGGCTCGAACGCCCGTGCGACCACCTCCGGCGGCATGCCGGTGCCGGTATCACTGACGGCGAGGACCAAGTAGGGCCCTGGGCTCGCGTCCGCCACCCGCGCCGTCAGCCGATCGTCCCGCTCGACGTTCTGCGTCTCAACGATCAGCCTTCCGCCCTCTGGCATGGCATCGCGGGCGTTCACGGCGAGATTGAGCAACGACGTCTCGAGCTGTGCCGCATCGATTGTGCATGGCCAGAGCCCCTGCGCGAGGTGGGCCTCGACTCGCACGCTCTCGCCCACGGCTTGGCGGATCATCGGCTCGAAGCCGCGGATCAGCGTATTGAGGTCGAGGGTCTCGGGCCGCAGCTTCTGGCGCCGCGAGAAGGCGAGGAGCTGCCCGGTCAAGCGCTCACCCCGTTCGGCCGCCTGCTGCATGGCCTCAACCCTGCGGCCGAGGCGCGGCTGATCCGTCAGGCGCACCCGCAGTCGCTCCAGATTGCCCATGATGACGGTGAGCAGGTTGTTGAAGTCGTGCGCGACGCCGCCGGTGAGCTGGCCCACTGCTTCCATCTTCTGCGCCTGCACCAGCTTGGCCTGCGTTGCCTCCAGCGCCCGCGTGCGGGCTTTGACCAGCGCCTCGAGATCCTCGTTGCTGCGCATCAGCGCCTCACGCGCGGCGACGATGTCGGTGATGTCGGTCGAGGTGCCGAACCATTTCGCGACCGCTCCGTCGCTGCCGAGGACCGGGACCGCCCGCTGCTTGAACCAGCGGTAGCCGCCATCAGCGCCGCGGATGCGGGCCTCCGCATCGTAAACAGCCCTTTCCTCGACCGCTCGCGACCACGTCGCCGTCAGCGCCTCGCGGTCCTTCGGGTGGATTGCACCGAGCCAGCCGTAGCCAAGCTGGTCCGCCTCTTCCAACCCGGTGTAGGCCAGCCACTGCGCACTCACGAAGTCGCGGGCCCCGTCGGCCCCACAGGTCCAGACCAGCTGCGGGAGCGCGCCGATGAGGGTACGGTAGCCCGCCTCGCTTTCCTTCAGCGCCAACTCGGTCGCCTTGCGCTCGGTAATGTCCTCGATCGTCACGTTGACGCCAATTATCTGCCCGGACCCGTCGCGCAGCGGTATTCGGCTTACGGTCCACACGCGCCTCAGAGCGGGCTGCCCTTTCAGTTCCGCCTCGAACTCGGTGGCGACGGTCGGCTCGCCGGTCGCCAGGATGCGGCGGTAGACGGGCTCGACGGCGTCGGCGAGGTCGGGCAGGATCTCGCGCACCGTCCTGCCGATATGCGCGGCCGCCGGAATGCCGTGGAACCGGGCCAGGCGCTCGTTAACGCGCACGTAGCGCAGATCGCGGTCAAGGACGCACAGCCCGACCGGAGCGCCGTCGTAGATCGCGCGCAGTTCGTCGAGGCTGCGCCGGGTGCGCTCTTCGCTCTCACGCAGTGCTGCGTTTGCTCCGGCGATCTCGGCCGTTCGTGCGGCGACCCGCGCCTCAAGCCCGGTATTGAAGCTGGCCAGTCGGGCGAGCGCGCTCTGCCGCTCGACTGTCACGGCGGCGAGGACATGCGCTGAGACCGCCGCAACAGTAATGAACGCCTGCAAGAGCAACACCGCCGATGCTGCATCGTAGTCCGGATCGGCGAAGGGGCCATGCCCCAGGGTGGTGGCGCGCGTAGCGACCAACGCCATCACGGCGACTGCGGCGGCGACGCCGAGCGGACCCCCGCGCAGTGCCGGCCAAATCAAAATGGGCAGCACCAGCTCCGCGACGGGGAGACCCGGCGGAACCGGGAGGAAGAAGAGCAGGCTGCAGGCGGCCACGGCCACCAGCATTGCAGTGATCTCCAACCGTCGGGCGAACGGCGTGTCACGCCACAACGAACGGAGCTGACCGAGAGCTGGCAAGACGAGCACGATCGGCGCCACAAGCAGGACGGCGACGGCGTGGATGCTCCACATGATCGCCCAACTCTGGGAATAGCTTGCGCCCAAAACACCCGCTATCACGCCCGCCCCGGCGGTGGCCCCGACGAGCGGCGCCGCCGCGCCGGCGATGATCAACACAGCCAGCACATCGCCCAACGTGGCGAAGCCGGCCGCTCGGCCGCGGAACCAGAAGCGGTGCAGCAGGCCGGCCCCGGTGACGGCTTCCAGCGCATTCGCGGCGGCAACTCCGAGCCCGACGAGCACCGGGTGACCTTGCTCCGCCGCGTTGAACACGATGTTTGCTACCGCCGCTGCGGCGACAAACAACGGCCAGCGCCGTGGTGCGACACGCAGCAAGACCCCGACGAAGAGGCCAGCTGGCAGCCAGAAGGTCGGGAGGTGCGAGGGGCCGAGAGAGAGCCAGTCCCTGAGCTGGGCAGCGGCAAAATAGGCGAGACCGAAGAATAATGCCTGTAAGACTGGCGACGACGAGCGAGTCACGTTGCCAGGCACCGTCGTGCCCAGCCGAGTATCAGCGCCGGCCCGTCCCGCCATGGTTTCCTCATCGTCAGAACTCGCGCGCGAGGTCACGAGTCCGTAGCTTGCCGGATGCGCCGGCCGGGCTCAATCGCTCAGAAGGGCAGATACGATGCGCGAGCTTGTCGGCAGGTTGCTGAGAGGCAAGCTTTGCAATTCGCAAGCAAGGCGGAGCGCAACCAGGGATATGCAGCCGGCGCAAAGCGATTGAATGATGGAGGCCGTCGCCCCGCGTGCCGGTGGCCGAGAGGCTCTCCAGCCAGCCATGGCTGGCAAGCATGGCGGCGCTACCGCAGCTCGCACCTCGTAAATGGCGTGAATGGTCAGGATCGGGTCAGTGATGCGCCAAGCGAGCGGGGTAGTCGGGCTCGGAAATCGCAGCTTTTCATCTTTGGCCTCCTAGCTTCGCGTCGGACTTAAAACGAAGTGCTCCACGAAGAGTTTCGGGTCACGTAACGGACTGCGGTCGCGGGTTCCCGCCTACCCGTTCTGATCGTCCTGGCGAGGAAGCGGCGCTATGCTCGTTCCCTAGTCATCGGGCCGTTGCCTAGCATGGAGGATGAAAGATGGCCGATTATCGCAAGACCGCCGAAGCGGTTTCCGCGCTGTCGCCGGAACAGTACCGCGTGACGCAGCAGAACGGCACCGAGCGCCCCGGAACCGGCGAATATCTCGAGAACAAGGAGCCGGGCATTTACGTCGATATCGTGTCGGGCGAGCCATTGTTCGCTTCGTCCGACAAATATGAATCGGGATGCGGCTGGCCGAGCTTCACAAAGCCGATCGAGCCCGCCAACGTCAACGCGTTGCGAGACACCACGCATGGCATGATCCGCACCGAGGTGCGGTCGACGCATGGCGACAGCCACCTCGGGCACGTGTTTCCCGATGGCCCGGCGGACCGTGGCGGCCTGCGCTACTGCATCAACTCGGCCTCGCTGCGGTTTATCCACCGCGACGACATGGAGGCCGAGGGCTACGGCGCTTATCTGGATCAGGTGGAGGACGTCCGATGACCGAGGAACGCGCCGTTCTTGCGGGTGGCTGCTTCTGGGGCATGCAGGATCTGATCCGCCGCTACGACGGCGTCATTTCTACGCGGGTCGGCTATACGGGCGGCGATGTGCCCAACGCGACCTATCGCCATCATGGGACCCATGCCGAAGCGATCGAGATCATCTTCGATCCCGCGAAGATCAGCTACCGGACGCTCTTGGAATTCTTCTTCCAGATTCATGACCCGACGACGCTGAACCGTCAGGGCGGCGACGTCGGAGCAAGCTATCGCTCGGCCATATTCTATACGACCGCCGAGCAGAAACGGATCGCCGAGGATACAATCGCCGATGTCGACGCCTCCGGCCTATGGCCAGGCAAGGTCGTGACCGAAGTGACGCCCGCCGGCGCCTTCTGGGAGGCGGAGCCCGAGCACCAGGATTACCTGGAGCGTCATCCCGGCGGATACACCTGTCATTTCATCCGGCCTGACTGGAAACTCCCGGTCCGGGAGGGAGCGCGAAAGGCGAACTGATCTTTGCGAAATGGTGCTGGAGTCCACTACACGAGGAACAATTCTCGAATAGCGAAGCTTGAAGAGAGACGAGGATGCCCGGCCGTGACTTGACCATGGAGTGCTGCGCTATACCTAAATAACGTTCAGATTCTACGAAGCGCCGTAATGAAGGACGATCAAGGTCTCGTCGAGCCAGCCTCGCCGCCGACCAGAGAGGCGTTGAAGCAGGCAGTTGGCCTCCGGCAGCTTTACCGTTGGTTTGCCCCTTGGGTTAGCGGTTTGCTGCTTGTCACGGCGGCCTTACTTGGTTTGTTCACCGCCAGCTCCGCCCTGGGTGCGGGCAATTTCGATGCGGGCCTTTCTACCTTTGGACTCGCCATCTTCGCCCTTGCTCGGGGCATCAAGAATTATCTCGACGGCGGCAGCACCGTGCTCTGGTCGCCTGCCCTTGTTGAAGATACGGACTCGCTGCTGCTCCTTGTCTTCCTGTTGGCGGCCCTTGCCACCCTTGGCCTGGTGCTCGCGGCGCGCGCCCGTGAGTCCGTCTGGCAAGATATCGGCTACGCACTTTTCGGCACGAGTCTCGCGATGATTGCAAGTAACCTGAAGCATTATTTTGACTGGCGTGAGCGGAACCAAGACCGAGGGGACTCCTGCTGACGCATTGACGCCGGTCCCTGGCAAGCCGCTCCAAGACGCGTGACGAGTTCACGCGCCAAAACGGACAGCACCGGTCCGCCGCGCATGGCCCACCAAACGTGCCTGACCGGCGGTGCACATTTCCGTCGGCAAGAGGTTGCAGCCGGCTGGCAGGAGGAATACCTTAGTACTGTCGGGGTTTGCAGACTCCCGGCTTCTCCAAGACGGCCTGCCGTCCAAGCTCTGCTCAACACTCGATCTCTCGAGGGCTGGGCGCTTGCGCGGATTTTGTCAGGTTTGTCCTCAGGGCCGCTCGATTGGCATCGCCGCGTCGCCGCTCATGGCCGACCCGCGCGTGCCGGAGGCATTCGACGCTGTCGACGGCCAGACGGCCGGCGCCCATGCCCTGCATCACGACGCCCAAGATCGTCGAACCCGCCCGGTCCATGTCCGCAGCAGACCGCTAAGCGATCGCGCCGTCCAAGCGCTCCGCGCGCTTCTGGCGCTGTGCCGCGTCAACCCCGGATTGATCCTTGGAATGCCCGGCTGCTCCGCAGCGGGTAATGCCATGTCCTGGGAGGAAGCCATTGATCCGACAGATGACAGCCGCGATTGCGGCAGCGGCGGCGCTGACCCTGCTGCCCGCACTGGGCATCGCCCAAGCCAGCGCAATGGAAATCGATCTCTCTAAAATGGCGCCGGGAGGCGCCCCGCCCGATTTCGAGTCCGCGCGGACGGGCCAGGGCGGACCCGCGCAGTGGGTCGTGGTCGCCGACGAGACGGCGAGCCAAGGCCGAGCCATCGCGCAAACCAGCACCGACCGAACCGACTATCGCTTTCCGCTCGCCATCTACCAGCCGGCAACGGAGAAGGATGTCGAGGTCGTGGTCCGCTTCAAGCCGGTCGCCGGCAAGGTCGACCAGGCCGGCGGCATCGCCGTGCGGCTGGCGAGTCCCGACGACTACTACGTCGCCCGCGCCAACGCGCTCGAAGACAATGTGCGCTTCTACCGCGTGGTCAAGGGCAGCCGCCAGCAGATCGCCGGCGCCAACACGAAGGTCAGCTCGGGCGAATGGCACACGCTGGGCCTGCGCGCCGAAGGCGACCGCTTCTCGGTTTCGTTCGACGGCAAGCCGCTCATCGCCGCCACCGACGCGACATTCCGGGAGGCAGGCAAGATCGCGCTGTGGACCAAGGCCGACAGCGTGACCTACTTCGACCGCATCGCCATCCGGCGCCTGCCGTGATCCGGAGGAATGCATGGCCTATTCCATGAAGCCGCTCGCCTGCGATCCGCGACGCATTGCCGGCCTGTCGGAGAAGCTCATCGTCAGCCATTACGAGAACAATTACGGCGGCGCGGTGAAGCGCCTCAACGCCATCACGGCGCAGCTCGCCGAGCTCGATTTCGCCAAGGCGCCGGTGTTCACGATCAACGGGCTGAAGCGCGAGGAACTGATCGCGGCGAACTCGATGATCCTGCATGAGCTCTTCTTCGAATCGCTGGGCGCGGAGAGCGCGCCCGACGAGCTCTTGCAGGATGCGCTCGCGCGCGACTTCGGCAGCGTCGAGCGCTGGAAGGCGGAATTCGCCGCCATGGGCAAGGCCTTGGGCGGCGGCTCCGGCTGGGTTCTGCTCACCTGGTCGCCGCGTGACGGGAAGCTGGTGAATCAGTGGGCGCCGGACCATGCGCACGCGCTTGCCGGCGGGCAGCCGATCCTCGCGCTCGACATGTACGAGCACTCCTATCACATGGACTACGGCGCAAAGGCCGCCGCCTATGTCGACGCCTTCATGCGCGCGATCGACTGGAGTGCGGTGCGGCGCCACTACGACGCGCTCGGCTGATAGGCTTAGGTCGCTGCTGGGGCGCTTCGGCTCATGCGGATGGCAAGCAGGTTTGATGCGAACAGAGGAGGACAAGATGAGAGCAATGGTGATTGCCATGGCCAGCATCATGGCGCTCGGGCTTGCCGGAACAGGTTCCCGCGCGGCGGAGGAGGAAGCCAATCCGGCCGAGCTCGCGAAGGCGCTCACGGAGGCGCGCGTCCCGCTCGAGCAGGGCCTCAAGGCCAGCGAACGCGAGGGACGGCCCATCTCGGGCAAGTATGAGATCGAGAACGGCGCGCCGCAGCTTTCCGTTTACACCGCCAAGGGCGGTCAATTCAGCGAGGTGATCGTCGACCACACATCCGGCGCCATCAGCAAGGCCGAGAAGATCACCGACAGCGACGATCTCAAGGAGGCCAAGGAGCAAAGCGACGCCATGGCGAAGGCCAAAGTCCCACTTGATCAGGCGGTCACCAAGGCGGTCAAGGCGAACAGCGGCTATCGCGCGGTAAGCGTGGAGCCCGCGCTGAAGGGCGGCCAACCGGTGGCCGAGGTCACGCTCATGAAGGGCACGGACGTGAAGAAGGTAAGCGAGAAGCTGAATTAGGTTCACCTAACGCCCGCCCAGTCCTCTGGTGCGGGGCGGGTTGGCCAGCGCGGTGGCGACGACATGAAGGAGGAACGACCAATGTCTCTGACGATGCGTCTTGCAGCGGTTTTCGTGCTTGCCGGCGCGGCGAGCCCTTGCTGGGCCGCGGACCCCGATTGGGCAGCGGTCGGCCACGCGCTCGGCAAGGAAGGCGCCATGCAGCCCGGCGGCATTTATCGCGTCGCCCTGCCGCGCACCGATCTGAAGGTCTCGCTCGACGGCGTGCCGCTGAAGCCGGGTTTTGCCCTCGGCTCATGGCTCGCGTTCGAGCCGAGCGGCGACGCCGCCATGGTCATGGGCGACCTCGTGCTGACGCAGGATGAGGTCAATCCGGTGATGAAGAAGATGGAGGAGAGCGGCATCGAGGTCACGGCGCTGCACAATCATCTGCTGCGCGCCGAGCCCGCGACCATGTACATGCATGTGATGGGGCATGGCGATCCGGTGAAGCTCGCGCAGGCGCTGCACGCCGCGCTCCAACTCAGCAAGACGCCCTTCGAGACCGCGTCCGGCGGCTCGCAGCCGCCGGCGATGGACCTCGACACCGCCGGCATCGACAAGATCCTCGGCGCGCAGGGCAAGGCCAATGGCGGCGTGCTGCAGTACGGCATCCCGCGTGCCGAGAAGATAGAGGACGAAGGCATGCCGGTTCCGCCGGCGCTCGGCTCGGCCATCGCCATCAACTTCCAGCCGACCGGCGGCAGCAAGGCGGCGATCACCGGGGATTTCGTGCTCATCGCCCAGGAGGTGAACCCGGTCGCCAAGGCCCTGCGCGAGAACGGCATCGAGGTGACCGCCATCCACAATCACATGCTCGACGAGTCGCCGCGCCTGTTCTTCATGCATTTCTGGGCCAATGACGACGCGCGGACGCTCGCCGCGGGACTGCGCGCCGCGCTCGACAACGTGAATATCGCGCGCAGCTGAGTCGCCGCGCATGAGCGAGCCGGATGCGGCGGCGTCGCATCCGGCCCGCCCTGCTGTCAGTCGGGGAGGATG
>DASVOY010000042.1:0-3997 GCA_036383115.1 Allostellaceae bacterium | reverse complement strand
CGACATATCCGCGCGCGGAGCAAGGGTGGCCGTCACCGAGCCGCTGTCGCAGGGGGAGCTGGTCACGCTCAAGTCGCCCGATTTCGGCGCGACGCCCGCCCGCGTCATGTGGGCCGAGCCCGATTGCCTGGGCCTCGAGTTCGTCGGGCGGGACAAGCTGACATCCGCACAATCATCGCTTCCGGCGGTGCTGGTGGTCGAGGACGAGGAGAAAATGCGGGAGCTGCTCCGCCGCATGCTCGATCGCGCCGGCTTCACCGTGATGACGGCCAGCCACGGCCGCGAAGCGCTCAAGCTGTTCCGCGAACGCCCCGTCGACATTGCCATTACCGACTTGCTGATGCCGGAGATGGACGGCTTCGAGCTCATCCGCGAGCTCGTCGCGCATTGGCCGAGCATCCGCATCATCGCCCTGTCCGGCGCCACGGTCCGCCTGGAAATGGCCCGCCAGCTCGGCGCCAAGGCAGTGCTGCGCAAGCCGGTGAGCAGCACCATTCTCGTGCAGACGGTCGAGCAGGTTCTCGCCAGCGCCTGATGGGCGCGCGGGCGCTGGCGTAATCGGGGGCAGGACATGGCGCAAATCGTTCTTCAGCCGCTGCGTCGCCGGGAGCGAACGCCCGTGCAGGCGCCGATGGCGCTTGTCCTGGTGCTGCTGCTCGCCGGGTGCGAGGCGGCCGGCCATTGCGATGCCAGCGCCTTGGCTGCGCCACCGCAAAGCGCCGGTGTTTCGACCACCGTGATCCCACGCGATGACCGCGACCCGCTGATGCGGGTTGCCGACGACACGCGCGCCCATGGCGACACGGCGACCGCCATCGGTATCTATCGGCGCCTGCACGAGATGCGACCCAATGATCCCGTGCCGCTCGCCCGGCTCGGCTCCGCCTTGTCGCAAGTCCAGGAGCATGGCGAGGCGGCACAGGCCTATCGCGCCGCGCTTGCCCTCTCACCCGACGATCCCGACCTTCATCGCGGCCTCGCCGTGTCGCTGCTGTCGCTGGGGCAGCCGGAAGGAGCGATCACCGATCTGGAGGCTGCGATCGCCAGGCGCAGCAACGATCCCCGCCTCTTCAGCGCGCTCGGCGTCGCCCACGACTTGATCGGCCGCCATGACCTGGCGCAGGACGACTACCAGAACGGCCTGCGCCTGGCGCCGCAAAGTGCCGGCCTGCGCAACAACTACGCCCTGTCGCTGGCGCTGTCGGGCGATTACGGGGCGGCCGCGACGATATTGGGCGAGATGGCCGGCGACCCGAAGGTGCCGCGGCGCTACCATCTCAACCTGGCGCTGGTCTACGGGCTCGCCGGGAACGCCGAGAAGGCCACATCGGTGGCCCGCACCGCGCTCGACGAGGAAGCGGTGCGCAACAATCTCGCCTATTACGCGATGCTCCGCGCCCTGGACGACAAGGCTCGCGTCGCCGCCATCATGGGCGGACAGCTCGGCAGCGGGCTGGGCGAAAGCCTGCCGCCCTGAGACGGAAGCCCCAGTGGGGGTCGGCAGGCAGCATGAGGATTTTGTTAACCATGCCGTCCGATACTGCAATTTTGCATGGCTGGATTACCCGGTGAGGTTAATTAGGACCAAACTGGTCCTTGAAATGCTGGGGGCGCGACCCCATTTTTGGGAAGCCACCAGTGGGTTTGGTGGCCTTCTCCGCCGAATACCCGCCCGCACCCGCCGCTTGGGCCGGCTCCGTCGGGAGCCGGGAGCCTTACGCCGCTGCGGACCGGGACAGGGGGAGGAGCCCTAGAGAGCACGAAAGCATAAAGACCATGAATCAGAAACTCGATTCCAGCCTGGTCCGCTTCGTCGAGGAGGCCAAGCGCTTCCCGATGCTGAGTCCCGAGCGCGAGCAGGAGCTCTCGCGGGCTTGGCGCGACGATGAGGACCGCGACGCGCTCCGCCAGCTGGTCGGGAGCCATCTGCGGCTGGTCGTCAAGATCGCCCGGGGCTTCACCGGCTACGGCCTGCCGCTCGCCGACCTCGTCGCCGAGGGCAATGTCGGGCTGATGCAAGCGGCCGAGAAGTTCGATCCGGACCGCGGCTTCCGCTTCGCCACCTACGCCATGTGGTGGATCCGCGCGGCGATCCAGGAGTACATCCTGCATTCCTGGTCGCTCGTCAAAATGGGCACCACGGCGGCGCAGAAGAAGCTGTTCTTCAACCTGCGCAAGCTCAAGGGCCAGATGTCCGAGCTCGAGCAGGGCGACCTGCCGCCCGAGGCGGTGACCAAGATCGCCACCGAGCTCGACGTGCCGGAGGGCGAGGTCATCGAGATGAACCGGCGCCTGGCCGGCGCCGACAACTCGCTCAACGCGCTGATGGGCGGCGTCGGCGGCGATGGCGATGCCGAATGGCTCGACATGCTGCCGGACGAGGGCCCGAACCAGGAGACCGTGGTCGCCGAGCGCGACGAGCTGCAGCAGCGGCGCGCGCTCCTCGACGTGGCGCTCAAGAAGCTCAACCCGCGCGAGCGCGACATCATCTTCGAGCGCCGTCTGAAGGATGAGCCCTCGACGCTCGAGGAGCTGAGCCACCGCTACGCGGTCTCGCGCGAGCGCATCCGCCAGATCGAGGTCCGCGCCTTCGAGAAGCTGCAGCGCGCCATGCACGATCAGACACGCGCGACGCAGCAGGACAACGTGGTGCTGGCGGCGGCTTAGAGCCGCCCCGACACCGTTCCGATCCAAGCCTCCAGCCCCGATGCAAATCGGGGCTTTTTCTTTGTCGGCGCAAGGCCGAGGTTCCGCGCGCCGGAACCGCGACCGGGGGTTTGGCCGTTCCTCCAGCATGGATATCTGGCAGGCGATCCAGGACGATCACCGCGCGATCGATCGCCTGCTCCGGCGGCTCGCCGGCACCACCGAGGGCGATGTGCCGGAGCGCGAGCATCTGTTCGAGCGGCTGCGCGACGCGCTCGGCCGCCATGCTCGCGCCGAGGAGGAGGCGTTCTATCCCGAGCTGCAGCAGCTCGCGGCAGCGCGCGAGCGGGTGCCGGAGGTGCTGGAGGACCACGCGCAATTCCTGATCGCGCTGGAAGATCTCGCCGCGATGCCCAAAGGCACCGAGGTGTGGGCGGTGCGCTGCGCCAATCTTGATCGCGAGGTGCGGCGCCATATCCGCTACGAGGAGGATGTGCTCATTCCGGTGGCGCGTGAGCGCGTCGCGCCGCGCGAGGCCGAGGCGATGCTGCGCCGCTTCGAAGCGGCCAAGGGCCTGATCTAGGAGAAGGAGAACCTGCGCCATGCAAATCCCGCTCGAGATCGCCTTCCATAGTTTCGCGTCCTCGGAATGGATCGAAACGGAGATCCGCGAGCGCGTGGCGAAGCTCGAAAAGCTTTACCCGCGCCTGGTGGGCTGCCGCGTCTCGGTGGAGGCGCTGCACCAGCAACACCGCACCGGGAATATCTACGACGTGCATATCGAGATAATCGTGCCGGGCGCCGAGCTCGCGGTGAGCCGCGAGCCGCATCGCGCCAAGGAGAAATACGCGCATCCGACCCTGCGCACGTCGCTGCGCGACGCCTTCGCCGCGGCCGAGCGCCAGCTCAAGGACTACAAGCGCCAGCAGGCGGGCGAGGTGAAGGTGCACGCCGACGCGGCGCTGTTCCAGGGGCAGATCTCGCAGCTCTACCCCAAGGAAGAGCACGGCTTCATCCTGACCAACGAAGGTTCGCAGCTCTATTTCCACCGCAACAGCGTGCTTGATGCCGATTTCGCCAAGCTGAAGCGGGGCGACATCGTGCATTACGTCGCGGCCGACGGCGACACCGGCCCGATCGCCCGCAAGGTCTGGGTCGGGCCGGATTTTCACATGGACTGAGCAGCGATGACTTTGGCGAGGCGCGCGGCGGCGGGGACGATCATCTGCCGCGGGTAGCCGCTGAATCCCAGCATGAGGCCCGAGCGCGGCGGCGCTTTCTGGTATAGCGGACTGATCGCGCGGACAACGATGCCGCTTGCCAGCGCCGCCTGCTCGAGGGCGACGTCCGA
>DASVOY010000041.1:0-1994 GCA_036383115.1 Allostellaceae bacterium | reverse complement strand
CGGGTCGCAAGATACTGATCGTCGATGACGACGCGGCATTGCGCCATTCGCTGGCCGAGCAGCTGCAGCTGCATGAGGAGTTCGCGGCGTCCGAGGCGGAGACAGCCGGCCAGGCGCTCGACGTTACCAAGGAGCACCATTTCGACGCCATCCTGCTCGACGTCGGCCTTCCCGACATGGATGGGCGCGAGCTGTGCCGGCTGATGCGCCGCGGCGGCGTGCGGGCCCCGATCCTGATGCTGACCGGCGCCGACAGCGATGCCGACACGATCCTCGCCCTTGACAGCGGCGCCAACGACTACATCACTAAGCCCTTCCGTCTCAACGTGCTGCTCGCGCGCCTGCGCGCGCAGCTGCGTCAGCATGAACTCTCCGAGGACGCCGTCTTCACCATCGGCCCTTACACCTTCCGCCCGTCCGCCAAGCTGCTGGTGGACGAGGGCGGGCGCAAGAAGGTGCGCCTGACCGAGAAGGAGACGGCGATCCTCAAATATCTGTACCGTGCCGGCGACCGCATCATCGGCCGCGACACGCTCTTGAACGAGGTGTGGGGCTACAACGCCGGCGTCACCACGCACACGCTCGAGACGCATGTCTATCGCCTGCGCCAGAAGATCGAGCGCGACCCGCAGAGAGCGCAGATCCTCGTCACCGAGCCCGGCGGCTACAAGCTCGTGCCGTAGCTTCTACCCGGCCGCTGCCTTCGCGCGCAGCGCCGGATAGCGCGCGAGCAGGCCGGCGCATTCGGCCATGGTCTCGACGTCGTTGAACATCGGCACCCCCGCCGCCTCCATCTTGCCGAACCACTCGGCCTTCTGCGGCAGCGTCCCCATCATGCTGTGCATGAACGGGATCGGTACTGACGGAACCAGCTGGGCGAGTCGCGTCACGATTGCGTCGGCGTCGACCATGAAGGGCACGATGTGAATGCCGAGGATGGCGTCGAACGCGCCGCCGCCGTCGCGAATGGCGGTCTCGAGCGTCAGGCCGAAGCGATCCTCGCGCGCATCCGCGAGGAGATCGAGCGGGTTCGCTACCGACGCCTCGCCCGGCAGATTGGCGCGCAGCGCCGCCGCCATCGCCGGCGGCAACGCCACGACGTCGAGCCCTTCGCTCGCGGCGCGGTCGGTGCAAAGCACGCCCGGGCCGCCGGAGTTCGATAGGATGAGCACACGCCGGCCGATGCCTTGCGGA
Organism: Allostellaceae bacterium; assembly: GCA_036383115.1. Classification (GTDB taxonomy): domain Bacteria; phylum Pseudomonadota; class Alphaproteobacteria; order ATCC43930; family CGMCC-115725; genus DAHUYF01. Next base: position 800 of record DASVOY010000041.1, on the reverse strand, counting down.
AACGCGCCGAAGCCCTTGGCGGCGAGCAGCAGGCGGCGAAGACTATCGACGCGCAGGATGCCGCATTCGGTGCAGAACGCGTCCATCGCCTTGTCGTCCTGCGCCGCGGCCCCGGTATGCGCTGCGGCGGCCCGCGCGCCGGGACCGGTGCGGCCCCCGATCAGCGCGACCACAGGCTTCTCGGCGGCGACGCGGCGTGCGACGGCACGAAAGCGCGCGAGGTCGTCGATGCTCTCGATATAAAGCAGCGCTGCCGAGATCGCGGGGTCGGCGCCGAGGAATTCGAGGTAATCGCTGACGCCGAGCTGCATCGCATTGCCGACCGAGACGACCGTGCCGAGCGGAATGGCCAGGCTGTGCGCCGCCGCGATCGCCTCCTCGCCGAGTGCGCCCGACTGGGTGATGAAGGCGCAGGCGCCCTGCGCGTTTGGTCCGGGCGGCATGTCACGCAGGAATGTCGCGGCAAACCGCGCGCCGCGCGGCAAATGGATGATGCCGGCGCAGTTCGGGCCGACCACGGTGAGATCGTGCTGCTTGATGAGCGCGCGCAGCTCCTGGTCGCGCGCCTTGCCGGCATTGCCCGCCTCGGCGAAGCCGCCGGGCAGGATGATGAGGTGGCGATGGCCGGTCTCCGCCGCCTCGCGCACCGCCTCGAGGATGAGGTCGGGGCGAATGACGATGACGGCGACATCGGCGGGATCGTTGAGCTCCTTGAGCGAGCGGCGCACGGCGAGGCCGAACATCTCGCCGCCCTTGGGATTGACCGGGATCACCGTGCCGGTGGAGCCGGCGATGCGCAG
>DASVOY010000040.1:0-8380 GCA_036383115.1 Allostellaceae bacterium | reverse complement strand
CGCTGCTCCTGCTCGGCGCCGGCGATCGCATGACATCGGCGTCGCGCGGCAAAGCCGTCGCCGAGCGCTTCGCCGCAGCACGGGTCACGATCATTCCGGAGATCGGCCACATGATGATGGCGGAGAATCCGCCGGCGACGCTCGCGGCACTGAGGACGATCCTCTGATGGCGGATGAGACGATCGAAGGGCGGGGCGATTACCCGCACTTCCTTACGATCACCACGCGATGGATGGACAACGACCTCTACGGCCACGTCAACAACGTGGTCTACTATTCGTTCTTCGACACGGTCATCAACCAGTACCTCATCCGCGCCGGCGGGCTCGACATCCATGCCGGGCCGGTGATCGGGCTCGCGGTCGAGACCATGTGCCGCTTCCACCGGCCGCTGACCTATCCGGAATCGGTCGATGCTGGGCTGCGCGTCGGCAAGCTGGGCAATTCAAGCGTGCGCTACGAGGTCGGCCTGTTCCGCGCCGGCGAGGAACTGCCCGCGGCCACCGGACACTTCGTCCATGTCTTCGTCGATCGCGCGAGCCGCCGCCCCGCGCCGATGCCGCCATCGATCCGCGCCGCCCTCGCGCGGTTGGTGCCGCAGCCGGGGCGCGCGTAGCGCCGGCACAAAAAGGGCGGCGCAGGGCCGCCCTTTTTTTCTTGTCGAACGTCTCTTTCTGGAAGCGCCTCAGGCCGCCTTCTGGTCGAGCACCTGCTTGGCGCCGCCGGTGGCGATCTCGATCTTGCGCGGCTTCAGCGTCTCGGGGATCTCGCGCACGAGATCGACGTGGAGGAGGCCGTTATCGAGGCTCGCGCCCGCGACCTTGATGTGGTCGGCGAGCTGGAAGCGTCGCTCGAAGGCGCGCCGCGCAATGCCGCGATAAAGGTACTTGGGCGCTTCGTCGTCCTTCTTGGACTTGCCGCTGACGAGGAGTGCGTTCTCCTTGACGGTGATGTCGAGATCCTCCGGAGCGAAGCCGGCGACGGCCATGGTCAGCCGGTAGGCGTTCTCGCCGGTGGCCTCGATATTGTAGGGCGGATACGCGCTGGCTGTGCCGTCGACGCGCGTTGCGGCGTCCGCAAGTCGCATCAGGCGGTCGAAGCCGATCGAAGAACGGAAAAGCGGGGAGAGATCGAAATTATCCATGACCATATCCTCCTTCGAGAGCAACATGGGCCTCGTCTAGCCCGCCGTGAGGGCCGGGCGGAACGAGCATCGGACCCGAATGCGGCATCCGACTAACGACGAGATAATCATTCGCCATTAGCGTTCAAGGGGCACCGATGCCGGACTCGCCTTCGGTTCCGGGGGGTGCTAGAGGAAGCGGCGGGGGAGCGAGGAGCGGACGTGTCGCAAGGCGCGCAGGCGACCGAGTTTTTCGGCAAAACCTATGGCGAGGCCATGACCCTGCTCGTCGAGGCGCGGGATTACCTCGCCCATCGCGAGGCGGTCGACCGCGACGCGCTCGTGCCGAAGGCCCGCCTGCAGCTGTGCTGTGAGACCACGCGGCTGACGGCCCGGCTCACGCACATCATGGCTTGGCTCATGGCACAGCGCGCGGTCCACGAAGGGGAGATTAACCAAGAGTCGGCTCTCGCAGGCCACGAGCCTCTCGCCGATCTCGCCATCTGCATGGATGGCGCCGCGGTGGAATCCGGCGAGCTGCCATACCGGCTCTTGAGCCTGCTCGACCGCAGCCGCCGGCTCTATGTCCGGGTCGCACGCCTTGACGAGCTGGCGCGCCGCCGCCCCGACTGAGCCCACGTGGTTAACGGAAAGCGAACGCGGCGCCTGTGCGCCGCGAAGAGCTTTACTTCTTCAGCCCGATACCCTGGAAGCGCTTGTTGAAGCGCGCGAGCTGGCCGCCGCTGTCGAGGAGACGCTGCTGGCCGCCGGTCCACGCCGGATGCGACTTCGAATCGATCTCGAGCCGCAACGTGTCGCCGGGTTTGCCGTAGGTCGAGCGCGTCTGGTAGCTCGTGCCGTCGGTCATCACCACGGTGATCTCGTGATAGTCCGGATGGATGCCTTCTTTCATCGCCATGCTCCGCGAAAAGTTCGGCTTTATAGCGGAGCGGCGGCTGCCGCGCAACTCTCCACCGGATCATCGCGGCCTTGCTTCCCCCGACACACGAGGGGCGTCGCATGCTCCCGCTTCGCGACGCGTTCGTCGCGCACTGCTCCGACCAGGCGATGAGTCTTCGTCATGCAACGCAGCGCGCATTGTGGCTGTCGCGAAGAAAGAGTCGGGTACGCACGATCTCGAGCGCGAAATCCACCGCATGCGGTGCCCGAGTCGCCGCGAAATGCGCAGTCAAAACGCAGAGAGATGTCGTTTCGACTCGCTTTTCACCCTCTATTGCGATGAAAAACGCCGCTTCGCACCCGTTGCGTTGCATTTCCATTCGACTTTCGGTTGCGACTTTCATAGAATCGCAGACGTTTCGTCGGCACAGGGGGTTTATAGATCATGAAAGCAAGACGGAAGCGTGCCAAGGCCGCCGCATCGAAAGGCGCGGCGAAGAAGGCGCCGAAGAAGAAGAAGGCCGCTCGCAGAAAGAAGGCCAAGAAGAAGTAGCTCGGTCCGCTCGCCGCCGCGACGCTCCTCCGTGGAACGTCGCGGCGGCGACAACCGAAACCACCGAAGCCGCGGCAGCAGAGATGCTCCGCGGCTTCGGCCTTTTCAGCGCTCGGTGAGCTTGAGTTCGATGCGGCGGTTGCGGCGGAAGGCGTCCTCGGACTCGCGCGCGTCGATCGGCTGATATTCGCCGAACCCTGCCGCCACCAGCCGGTTGGCGGGGATGCCTTGCTCGATGAAGAACCGGACCACCGAGATGGCGCGCGCGGTCGAGAGTTCCCAGTTCGAGGGGAATTGATCCGTCCTGATGGGTCGCCGGTCGGTGTGGCCGTCGACGCGCAGCACCCAGTTGAGGTCGGGCGGTATCTTGGCGGAGATCTCCTTGAGTGCCTGCGCCACGGGCAGCAGCTGCTTCTTGGCGTTGTCGCTGAGATCGGCGCTGGCCAGCCCGAACAGCACCTCCGACTGGAAGATGAAGCGGTCGCCGACGACGCGGATGTCGGGACGGTCGCCCAGCACCTCGCGCAAGCGGCCGAAGAACTCCGAGCGATAGCGCGCCAGCTCCTCGACCTTGCTGGCGAGCGCCGCGTTGAGGCGCTTGCCGAGATCGGCAATCTGGACCTGCTGTTCCTTGCTCTTCGCCTCGGACGCATCGAGAGCGGCGGCAAGCTGCGCCAGTTGCTGGCGCAGCGCCAGAAGCTGCTGGTTCAACTGGTCGACCGTGGTGTGCGCCTCGACGATCTGGGCGTCGCGCTTGGCTATCTCCTGCTGCGCCGCGGCGAGCTTGCCTTCGATCTCGGCGGCATTGCGGTTGGCGCCGGCCGTCGCCTCGTCGGAGCGGGCCACGCGCGCGGTCAGATCGTCGCGGGCGGCATTTGCCGCCTGGAGCTGCTTCGAAAGCTCGGACAGCTTCAGCGCCATGTCGCTGCTGTTCGCCTTTTCAAGGTTCAGCAGGTCGCTGAGCTCGTTGAGTTTCGCGTACAGCTGCTGAATCTTCTCCTCGCTCCCCGAGAGCGCGTCGGTCAAATAGAATTGGCCGGCGGTGAAGACCAGGAGGACGAAGATGATCACCATGACGAGCTGCGACAGCGCATCGACGAAGCCCGGCCAGATGTCGATGCTGGAGCGGCGTTGGCGGCGGGAGAACATCGCCATGGGCGGATCCTATGACGAGCGCTGTGGTTCCTCGGCGAGCGCGGCGATGGTGCGCGCCAGGAGCCGGATCTCGCTGCGGATCTCCTGGACCGCTTCGCCGCGCCCCTGCGAGACGTCCTCATTGAGCCGCGCCAGGTAGACCTCGATGTTGCGCAGATGTGCGCGCGAATCGTCATGCGCCAGCGGCCCGCTGCTGGTCGCCTCGGCGAGCCGCGCCAGCACCGGCTTCAATTCGACCTGCTGCTCGGCCAGGCGCAGCAGCAGCGACTGCTCGGTGCGCATCTGGTCGGTCAGCGTGGTCAGGCGCTCGGTGAGCGCCAGGAGATTGGTGTTGGCGGCGATGCGGCTCTCCTCGCCGCGGCCGAGGATGCGCTGCAGGTTCTCGAGGCTGTCCGCCGTCTGCTCCAGGAGCGCCTGGATGAAGGCGGGGACCGAGGTGTCGCCGGACTCGCCGCCGATTGCGCCGCCCGAGAGCCGGGTATAGCTCGACAGCCATTCCTCGAGGTCGTTGTAGAAGCGGTTCTGCGCCAGCCCCGCCTGGAGATCGAGGAAACCCAGCACGAGCGAGCCGGCGAGGCCGAAGAGCGAGGCGCTGAACGCCGTGCTCATGCCGCCCAGCGGCGCCGCCAGCCGGGACTTCAATGCCTCGAAGGCGCCCGCCGGGCCGCCGGCGCCGGTCGAGAGCCCGCCGATCACACCGCCGACCGACTGCACCGTCTCGAGCAGGCCGTAGAAGGTGCCGAGCAAGCCCAGGAACACCAGCACACCTATGAGATAGCGCGAGGTCTCGCGCGTCTCGTCGAGCCGCGTGCCGATGCCGTCCAGCAGCGTGCGCATGGATATCGCCGACAGGCTCACCCTGCCGCCGCGGCGCTCGCCGAGCATGGTCGCCATCGGCGAGAGGAGCCGCGGCATGTCCTCGCGGGAGAGGCTCGCCTGGTTGCGCCGGAAGCGCTCGATCCAGGCGACCTCGGGATTGAGCCGCATCACCTGGCGGAAGATGTAGATGATGCCGGCGACGAGGATGCCGAGGATCACGCCGTTGACCGCCGGATTGCCCATGAAATAGGGGACGAGCGCCGGCGAGAGCAGCGCGGTGATGATGGCGACCGCGACGACGAAGGCGGCCATGCGGATGAGATAGCGGGACGGACGGGTCAAACGGGGCTGTCCTGTGCCGTGGAAGGCTGTCGGCGAGCCGAAAATAGCGTAACCGGGGCCGGTGCCGCCACCCTCACGTGGCGGAAGGCGATCTCAGCACCTTTTTGAGGAGCTGCGCCAGCGGCAGATGGAGATGATCATTGGCGGCCAGCACGTCGCCGGTCTCGATCATGCGATGCCCGCCGGCGAGATCGGTGATGTAGCCGCCGGCTTCGCGCACGATGAGAATCCCGGCGGCGATGTCCCAGGGCTTCAGGCCGAATTCCCAGAAGCCGTCGAGCCGTCCTGCCGCCACATAAGCGAGGTCGCGCGCCGCCGCGCCGAAGCGGCGCACGCCGCTGGTCGCCGCCATCATTGCGGCGAGGGTGGGAAGATATTTCTCATGATCGCCGCGCCCGGCGAAGGGGATGCCGGTGCCGATTACCGCGTCGGCGAGCTGTCGCCTCCCCGAAACGCGCAGGCGCCGATCGTTGAGATAGGCGCCGGCGCCCTTCTCTGCCCAGAACATCTCATCGCGCACGGGCTCGTAGATGAGCCCGGCGACGATCTCGCCCTCGCGCTCCAGCGCGATCGAGATGGCGAAGTAGGGGATGCCGTGCAGGAAATTGGTGGTGCCGTCGAGCGGATCGACGATCCAGCGGTGACGGGGATCGCTGCCAGCCTCGCTGCCGCCTTCCTCCAGCAGCAGCCCATAGCCCGGCCGCGCCTTGGTCAGCTCGACGCGCAGCACCTTCTCGGCGCGCAGATCGGCAGTGGTGACGAACTCGCCCGGTCCCTTGACCGAGACCTGCAGCTGCTCGACTTCGCCGAAGTCGCGATTGAGGCCGCGCGCCGCCTTGAGCGCGGCGCCGGCCATGACGTTGATGATCGGGGAGCGGACGGCCACCGGCTCCTAATCCTTGGCCCGCTCGACATAGCTGCCGTCGCTGGTGTTGACCACCACGCGAGTCCCGGCCTCGATATGCGGCGGCAGCATGATGCGCCGGCCGTTCTCGAGCTTGCCCGGCTTGTAGGAGGATGATGCGGTCTGGCCCTTCACCACGGGATCGGCCTCGACCACCGTCATGGTCACGGTCTGCGGCAGCTCGATGGCGAGCGGCGAGCCTTCGTAAAGCTGGATCGTGCACAGCATGCCTTCGCGGAGGAAATCGGCGGGCGCGCCGATCATCTCGCGGTCGAGGGTGAGCTGCTCGTAAGTCTCGTTATCCATGAAGGTGGCGTGGTCGCCGTCGAGATAGAGGAATTGCATCTCCTTCTCATCGAGGCGGACGCGCTCGACGGTCTCCTGGGTGCGGAAGCGCTCGTTGAGCTTGGAGCCGCCGCGCAGGTCGCGCATCTCGACCTGGGCGAAGGCGCCGCCCTTGCCCGGCTGCACCAGCTCGCGCCGCAGCACGATCCACAGCTTGCCCTGGTGCTCGAGGACATAGCCCGGCTTGATGTCGATAGCATTGATCTTCATGGCGCTCGCCCTCGCTGGCGCGGCAGATATCGCCGGAAATGGGGATTGGCGCAGCTTCCTACCAGCTTGCCCGCGCCAAAGAAAGGGAAATGCGCTGAGTTTGCAGGGCTTGGCGGCGCCCTCCATCCCGGCTAACGCTGGGCTCCGGGGAGACGTCCGATGACCAAGGCAGGGCAGGAGTGGTGGCGGCCGGAGCGTTTTGCGCGGAAGCGCTCTCATCTCGAGGCCCGCTCGCGCGTCATCGGGGCCATCCGCTGCTTCTTCGCCGAGCGCGATTTCGCCGAGGTGGAGACGCCGGCGCTGCAGGCGAGTCCTGGCCTCGAGCCGCATCTCATGGCCTTCGCCACCGAGCTCGTCGAGCCCGGCGCGGGGCCACGGCACGCCTATCTTCATACCTCGCCCGAATTCGCCATGAAGAAGCTGCTGGTGGCGGGCGTGCCGCGGCTTTTCCAGCTGGCCCATTGCTTCCGCAACGGCGAGCGCGGCCGCACGCACCACCCCGAATTCACCATGCTCGAATGGTACCGCGCCGATGCCGGCTATCGCGACCTGATGGGCGATTGCGAAGCGTTGCTCCGCGCCTGCCTCGCCGCTTCCGGCCGATCGCATTTCACCTGGCAGGGCCGCAGCGCCGATCCGGCGCTGCCGTGGCAGTATCTGAGTGTGGCGGAAGCCTTCGACCGGTTCTGCGGCATCGACATCCTGGCGACCGCGCCCGATCCGGCCTCGCCGAGCCTCGATCTCCTGGCTGAAGCGGCACGCCCGCTCGGAATCGGCCCGCATGAGGGCGATACGTGGGAAGACCTGTTCTTCCGCATCTTCCTCGAGCGCATCGAGCCCGCGCTCGGCGTCGTCGCACCGACAATCCTCCACGACTATCCGATCTCGATGGCCGCGTTGGCCCGCGCCAAGCCCGGGGATGAGCGCGTTGCCGAGCGCTTCGAGCTCTATGTCTGCGGCCTCGAGCTTGCCAACGCCTTCGGCGAGCTCACCGACGCCGCAGCGCAGCGCCGACGCTTCCGTGCCGATCAGGAGAAGCGGCGACAGCGCTACGGCACCGCTTACCCGATCGACGAGGATTTCCTCGCGGCTCTCGCCCACGGCATGCCGGAGAGCGCCGGCATCGCGCTCGGCGTCGACCGCCTGGTCATGCTGGCGAGCGGCGCCGAGCACATCGAGGACGTGCTCTGGGCGCCGGCAGGGTGATCACCGCTTCAGCCACGGCGAGGAAAATCGACGCCGGCGCTATGGCGCCATCGTTGCCCGCCCATCTGGCACGTTGACGTGCGGCGCTTTGTGCAGCGCGCGGCGCCGCATTGACGGTAGAACGGCTGTTAACTATAAAAAACCTGGGATAGAGCCAGCGCGTGGCAAGTAAAAAAGCGCCGGTCCCAAAGGGAGAAATCGCAGCATGGAACATTGCAGGGGCAGTGCCGCGCGCACGCGCCGCACCAAGACCACAATTTGGGGAAGGACGCAGATCAGCGGGGTTCGCATCCTATCGCTGATCCTCGGGGTCACACTCCTGGTCGCGGGCACCGCCCGCGTCGATGCACGGGATGGCGACTTGGGCGGCCCTGCGAGCCACGATATAAGACTCGTCGGCACCAACGATCTCGAGGCGCGCTCGGCCTACCAGCCGACAATCCACGCATACCCGTTCAACCGGTACATCCTCTTCGTCGGCCATCATCCGTTGGCGCGCCAGGGGGAAGGCCTGCTCCCGAACGCGCAGTCGCTGCCGTCGTTCAATCGCCTGACCGGCAAGAACGAGGAGAACGGCACGTCGATCGTCGACGTGACCGATCCGCGGCGCCCCATCTACCTTGCCCACGTCCCCGTGCCGAATGGACAAGGCGGCGGGGCCCAGATGGTACGCGCGTGCGACGGCAACACCTTGCCGATCCACGACAACAAGGTCTACATGTTGCGGACCTACGCCAATTCCGCCCATGAGATCTGGGACGTTACGGATCCGAGCCATCCTGCGGGTGTGCGTACGGTCGCGGGAGGAAACCCTGTCATCGGA
>DASVOY010000039.1:0-12627 GCA_036383115.1 Allostellaceae bacterium | reverse complement strand
CGACAGCCTGGCGGAGGGCGGCGTCCTGGTCGCGCCGGTCGGCGAAGAGCGGCGCGACCAGCGGCTCATCCGCATCCGCCGCAAGGACGGCGCCTTCCTCACCGAGGAGCTCGGCCCGGTGCGCTTCGTGCCGCTCGTCGCCGGCTTGCCGCGCGAGCAGAGGCCGCCCAAGAAGCAGGGCGACTGACCCGCCTGGGGCCGTTGTGAGGGGATGGCGGTGTGGCATAGACTGGCGCGATGATTTCGCCGCGCCGGATCGGGCTGCACCTGGCGTTGCTGCTGACGCTGCTGACGACGGCGCTCGCCGCCTGCGCCCGGACGGCGCCGCCGGCTCCGGTCACGATGGGGCAGTCAAGAGAGCCCAGGGTCGCCGCGAGCGCGGCGGCGCACCCTCCCGCCAACGTCGCGCCCGCGCTACCGCACGCCGAGCCCGTCGCGGCAAAGGCGGGCTCGTCCCGCTCCGCCACGCCCCATCCGGATCACATCATCGTCCGACGGGGGGAGACGCTCTATGCGATCTCGCGGCGCTACGACGTGCCGGTGCGCTCGCTGATCGAGGCGAACGGGTTGACGCCGCCCTATGCCTTGCCCGCCGGCCGCCGCCTGGTCGTGCCGCAGATCCGCCAGCATGTGGTCCAGCCAGGCGAGACGCTCTATTCCGTCTCGCGCCTTTATGGCGTCGACGCCAGCACCCTGGCGCGCAGCAACGGCATGGCCCCGCCCTTCACGGTCGTCGTCGGCCAGGCCCTGGTCCTGCCGGCGCCGGTGCAGCCGGCCGAGACCGCGGCTCCGCCGGGCGCCGTGGCCCGCTCGCCGGCGGAGCCTAAACTGCCCGCTCCCGCGGCGAAGCCGCCGCGACCCGCGGATGTCGAGCCTGCCGCAGGCCCGCTGTCGCGCAGCGAGCTCGCCGCCTTGCCGCCGCCGACCGCGGCGCCGCGCGGCGGGCGCAGATTCCTCTGGCCGGTGCGCGGCCGGCTGATCGGGCATTACGGCACGAACGAAGGCGGCACGCACAATGACGGCATCAACATCGCCGCCCGCGCCGGCACGCCGGTCGTGGCCGCCGAGGCCGGCACCGTCGCCTATGCCGGCAACGAGCTGCGCGGCTACGGCAATCTGGTGCTCATCAAGCACGCCAATGGCTGGATGACGGCCTACGCCCACAATTCCGCGCTGCTGGTGAAACGTGGCGAGAGGGTCAGGCGCGGCCAGCCGATCGGCCGCATCGGCGCCACCGGCGCGGTCAGCGAGCCGCAGCTCCATTTCGAGATCCGCCGCGGCAGCAAGGCGCTCGACCCGGACGATTACCTGCCACCGCTCACCACGCTGCCGGTGAACGGGTAGGTCTGCTCAGTCCGCCGTTCCGATCTGCCGGCCGAGGCGGCCGGCGAGGTCCTGGATGTATTGCCAGGCGACGCGGCCAGAGCGCGCGCCGCGGGTGATCGCCCATTCGCTGGCCTCGGCACGGAGCCGGTCCTGCGGCAGGTCGAGCCCGTAGCGCTCGGCGTAGCCCCGCACCATGGCCTGGTAGGTCTCCTGGTCGCAGGCGTGGAATCCCAGCCACAGCCCGAAACGGTCCGACAGCGACACCTTCTCCTCGACCGCCTCGCCGGGGTTGATCGCGGTCGAGCGCTCATTCTCGATCATGTCGCGCGACAGGAGATGCCGCCGGTTCGAGGTGGCATAGAGCACGACGTTCATGGGCCGGCCTTCGATGCCACCCTCGAGCACGGCCTTCAGCGACTTGTAGCTGGCGTCCTGCTGGTCGAAGGAGAGGTCGTCGCAGAAGAGGAGGCAGCGCCGCGGCGTCGCGCGCAGCAGCGCCAGAAGTCGCGGCAATGTCGGGATGTCCTCGCGATGGATCTCGACCAGGACGAGCGCGCGCGGCTCCTCGGCGTTGACCGCGGCGTGCGCCGCCTTGACCAGCGAGCTCTTGCCCATGCCGCGCGCCCCCCACAGCAGCACGTTGTTGGCCGGGAGCCCGGCGGCGAAGCGGCGCGTGTTCTCGAGCAGGATGTCGCGCACCCGTTCGATGCCCTGGAGCAGGTCGAGGTCGACGCGGTTGACCGCCGGCACCGGCTCGAGCCAGCCGCGGTCGGCATGCCAGACGAAGGCATCGGCGGCGTCGAGGTCATTGGCGGGCGGCGCCGGCGGGGCGAGGCGCTCGAGCGCATCGGCGATGCGCTGCAGAAAAGGTTCCAGCTTGCGGTTATCGGTCATCGACTTTCGCTCGTCGCGCACCAATATAGGGGTGGAATCGGCGCGGCCGGACCCTAAGCATCCCCCCCAGGGCCGTCAACCTCGGCGGGGCGGCGCCCATTGCTCTTTCGCGGCAAACCCAGTAGGAATGCGGCGCGGCCTCTGCGCTGGCCCGTCACTCGAGGAGTCTTCGATGTTCATCTCGCCGGCCTATGCGCAGGCCTTCGGATCGTTCGGAGACAGTACGAACACGCTGGTGCAATTCGCGCCCTTCGTGCTGATCTTCGTCGTCTTCTATTTCTTCCTGATCCGGCCGCAGCAGCAGAAGGCCAAGGAGCACCGCAACATGCTCACGGCGCTGCGGCGCGGCGACCGGGTGGTGACCGGCGGCGGCATCGTCGGCACGGTGGCGAAGGTGGTCGGCGACGACGAGGTGTTGGTCGACATCGCCGATAATACGCGGGTGCGCGTGGTGCGCAGCACCATCACCAGCGTGCTGGCCAAGACCGAGCCGGTGGCCGCCAAGGCCGACAAGGACGATGCCGACAAGCAGGACGCGGACGCCGAGAAGGGCAAGGGGAGTGCCCGCCGCGCCGCCGGCGGCAAATAGGCGGGCAGGGCGCCGGCCGGGCGATGATGTATTTTCCGAAATGGCTGGTGACGCTGATCCTGGGCGTTTGCGCGCTGGGCGTCATCCTGAGTCTGCCGAACCTGTTCTCGCCGCAGACGATCGCTGCGCTGCCGAGCTGGGTACCGAAGAAGCAGGTGAGTCTCGGCCTCGATCTGCGTGGCGGCTCGCATCTGCTGCTCGGCGTCGACATGACCGCGGTCAAGCGCGAGCACCTCGACAGCGTGGTCGATGCGCTCCGCACCGAGTTCCGCAACGCGCATGTCAACTATACCGGCGGCCTCAACGTCGTGGGCGACCAGATCTCCTTCACGGTGCCCAAGCCGGAGCAGATCGATCAGGTGCGCGCCATCGTCAACAAGGTCGACAAGGACCTGGACATGACGGTCGGCAGCGGCGGGGACGTCGTGATCCGGCCGAACCCGGCCGCGCTCGACCGGAGCACCAACGACGCGGTGAAGCGGTCGATCGAGATCGTGCGCCGGCGCGTCGACGAGACCGGCACCAAGGAACCGATCATCGAGCAGGAAGGCACGGACCGCATCCTGCTGCAATTGCCGGGCGTCGACAATCCCGACCACGTCAAGCAGCTCCTGGGCCGCACCGCGAAGCTGACGTTCCAGCTCCTGGATCCCGGCATCAGCCCCGATGAGGCGAAACGCGGGCACTTGCCGGCGAGCGACGAGCTGCTGCCGCTCGAGGATACGCGCGACCCCGAGGCGGGGCAGGGCGTCGTCGTGCGCAAGCGCGTCATGGTCTCCGGCGACAAGCTCACCGATGCGCATCTGTCGTTCGACCAATATGGCCGCCCTGCCGTCGGCTTCAAATTCGATTCCATCGGCTCGCGCCAGTTCGGCGACGTGACGCGCGACAATGTCGGCAAGCGCTTCGCCATCGTACTCGACAAGAAGGTGATCAGCGCCCCGGTGATACAGTCGGAGATCCGCGGCGACGGCATCATCACCGGCAACTTCACCTCGCAATCTGCCGAGGACCTGGCGCTGCTGCTGCGCGCGGGCGCGCTGCCGGCGCCGCTCACCATCCTGGAGGAACGCACCGTCGGACCCGGCCTCGGCGCCGATTCCATCCATGCGGGCGCCCTCGCCAGCATCGTCGGCGTCGTGCTCGTCGTGATCTTCATGATCGTGTTCTATGGGCTCTTCGGCATCTTCGCCAACATCGCCCTGTTCTTCAATCTGTGCATGCTGCTGGCCAGCCTGTCGCTGCTCGGCTCGACCTTGACGCTGCCGGGCATCGCCGGCATCGCCCTCACCATGGGCATGGCGGTCGATGCCAACGTGCTGATCTACGAGCGCATCCGCGAAGAGCTGCGCGGCGGCGGGTCGATAATCACCTCGCTGCACGCCGGATTCCAGCGCGCCTTCGGCACCATCCTGGACAGTCATGTCACGACGCTCGTCGCCAGCGCGCTGATGTTCTGGCTGGGCTCGGGACCGGTCAAGGGCTTCGCCGTGACCTTGAGCCTCGGCGTCATCACCTCGCTGTTCTCGGCAATCCTCGTCACCCGGCTGCTCATCGTCACCTGGGTCCGTCGCAACAAGCCGAAGCTCATTCCGATCTAAATAATCATGCTGCTGCGCCCGCTCATCATCATCCGGAAAATCCCCAACATCGATTTCATGGGGTGGCACAGGATCGGCTTCGCCCTGTCGCTGGTGCTGACCCTCGGCTCGATCGTCCTGTTCTTCACGCAAGGGCTGAATTACGGCATCGACTTCAGCGGCGGCACGCTCATGGAGGTGCGCACCGTCAACGGCCCGGCCGATCTGGGCCAGATGCGCAGCACACTGAGCAGCCTCGGCCTCGGCGAGGTCGCGCTGCAGGGCTTCGGCAGCCCCGACGAGGTGCTGATCCGCCTGCCGCGGCAGCCGGGCGACGACAAGGCCCAGGATCTCGGCGTCCAGAAGGTGAAGCAGGCGCTCGGCAGCGGCGTCGAGTATCGCCGCACCGAGGTCGTCGGGCCGACCGTCGGCGCCGAACTCATCCGCGCCGGCGTCATGGCCACGGTCCTGGCGCTGATCGCCATCGCCGCCTATGTCTGGCTGCGCTTCGAATGGCAGTTCGGGGTCGGCGCCATGCTGTCGACGCTGCACGATACGGTCACCACCGTCGGATTATTCGCGCTGCTGCAGATCGACTTCAACCTGACGACCTTGGCGGCGATCCTCACCATCGCCGGCTATTCGATCAACGACACGGTGGTGATCTACGACCGGATGCGCGAGACCATGCGGAAGTACAAGACGATGGATTTCCGCACCCTGATCAACAAGAGCCTGAACGAGACGCTGTCACGTACCATCCTCACGGTGAGCACGACGGCGCTGGCGGTGCTGTCGCTGCTCTTCTTCGGCGGCGAGGTGCTGCGCGGCTTCTCGATCGCCATGCTGTGGGGCATCGTCATCGGGACGTATTCCTCGCTCTTCATCGCGGCGCCGCTCATCTACTACATCCGCCCGCGGCGCAGCGGCCAGGTTCGCGACAGGGAGGCCGGGGCGGCACCCGCGGAGACGCAAAGGGTCTCGTGACCATGGACGTCACGCCGCTCATCCCGGCCGACCGGCAGGTCATCGACAGCTACGGCGCGCGCAGTTTCCACGTGAGCGGCGCGGCCTATGACGGCGCGATCCTGGTCTTTCCCGACACGACGCTGAGCTGGCCCGTCGCCGCCCTCGCCGAGGTGACCGCCGAGAGCCTGAGGCCGGTGATCGCGCATGGTGATATCGAGATCCTGCTGCTCGGCTGCGGGCGGCGCATGCAGCCGGTATCGCCGCGGCTGCGACAGGAGCTGCGCGCTTCCGGCATCGTGGTCGATGCCATGGACACCGGCGCCGCCTGCCGCACTTACAACATCCTGCTCGCTGAGGGGCGCCGCGTCGCCGCGGCGTTGCTGCCGGCGGGCTAGCCCGGATTTCTCACCCGGGCGTGGGCTGCGACGTCGATCTTTGGCGCCCGGGTAGGAGCGCGACGCGCAGCGATGCGGGACATCGGACGCGGCGCGCGACGCCGCCGCGCGCCAAAGAGCGCCGTCCCTGCGGGTGCACGCTGTTGGCGCGCTGCCGCGTCGCTCGGGCTTGACGATGTCCCGCATCGCCCGCGCCCTCGCTCCTGACGTCGCGCCAACAGCCTGCAACGCAGCCCTCGTCCGGGTGAGAAATCCGGGCTAGGCCCCTTCGACCGCGATCACGTTGCCCGCCGCAGCCCGCTGGCGTTGTGCGATCAGCGGCTTGTAGTCGTCGGAGCGATACCAGCGCCGCAGCGCGTCCATGTTGGGAAATTCGAGCACGACGACGCGCTTCGGCGTCCAGTCGCCTTCGAGAACCTCGACATTGCCGCCGCGGACGAGGAAGCGGCCGCCGTACTTTGCAATCGTGGCAGGTACCTCGCGGCGATAGCTCTCGTAGGCGGTCGGGTTCTTCACGTCGAGATCGACGATCACGTAAGCGGCCACAGCATGCCTCCGATGTCGTGAGCACACAGCATCGGCGAAGGCTGCAGCACGGTCAACCGCGCTCGATGATAGAGAGCGGGCGTGGTCGCCCGCTCTCCCGTCGTCGTGCTCAGCGTGCCTGGCTCAGGTTCTTCGCCGCGAACTCCCAGTTCGCGAGGTGATCGAGGAAGGTCTGGACGAAGTCCGGCCGGCGGTTCTGGTAGTCGAGATAATAGGCGTGCTCCCACACGTCGCAGGTGAGGAGCGCCGTCTGCCCCTGCGCCAGCGGGTCGACGGCGTTCGGCGTCTTGGTGACCTTGAGCTTGCCGCCGTCGAGCACTAGCCACGCCCAGCCGCTGCCGAACTGCGAGACGGCCGCCTCCTTGAACTGCTCCTTGAATTTGTCGAAGCCGCCGAGATCCCGCTCGATGCGCTGCAGGAGGTCGCCCGAGGGCTTGCCGCCGCCGCGCGGCCGCATGCAGTGCCAGAAGAAGGTATGGTTCCACGCCTGCGCCGCGTTGTTGAAGATCGGCGTCTTGGATTCGTCCTTTGCCGTGGCGCGGATGACCTCCTCGAGCGGCTGGGTGGCGAACGGCGTGTTCTGCACCAGCTTGTTCAGCGTGTTGACATAGGCGGCGTGGTGCTTGTCGTGGTGGAACTCGAGCGTGCGCGAGGACATATGCGGCTCGAGGCCATCCTTCGGGTAGGGCAGGGGCGGAAGTTCGAAAGCCATTTTTAATCCTCATGCTGAAGCGGCCGCGGCGGCTCCTGCCGCAGCGATGGACAACAGGCGGTGATAAAAAAGGAACGGGGCCTTGCGGCCCCGGTTCCCGGATATGCGGGAGGATCTAGTAGAAGTGGGCGGCGCCGGCCATCGCGTAGAGCATGGGGATCGACAGCATCGTGTTGGTCCGCGAGGCGAGGCCCGCGACGCGCCCGGCGCGCTTCCTCTCATCGGGCTGCGCCGGGACGATGCCGAGCACCTTCTTCTGGTTTGGCCAGATGATGAACCATACATTGAACCACATGATCGTGCCGAGCCACATGCCGAAGCCGATCGCGGTGACGCGAGCGCTGTGCTCGCCGACGCCGAGCTTGATCGCTTGCAGCAGATAGCCGTTGAAGCCGGCGAGAATGAGGCCGGTGACGATGGTCGCCATCGCGCCCCAACGGAACCAGAACAGCGCGGTCGGCGCGATGAATTTCGTGATCGCCGGCTTCTGCTCATCAGGGATCTTGGGCATCGACGGCGTCTGCACGAAGTTGAAGTACCAAAGGTGCCCGATCCACATGATGCCGCTCATGATGTGCAGCCAGCGGAAGCAGAATGCCCACCAGTCGTAACTGACGAGTTCCATGGTTTCCCCCTTGTTACGTCAGGCGATGGCGCGGATCAGAAAGACCAAGACGACCGTCAGGACGAAGCCGAGAAAGACCGTCGCCCCGAGCGAATCCAGTGGATTCTTCATTATGTCCCCTATCGCAGGTCGATCGCTGTTGCTGACAACGATATGATAAACCTGCGGCCGATCATCGGCAATCGAATGCGCGTGTCTCGCTAGGAAAATGGTCAATGGCCGAGTCGCCGAGCCTGTCGCCCGCCGCCCGAATCGTGCGGCAGCACGATCGGGACCGCTTCCTCACCGCGCTCTTCGCCCCAGCGGAGCGGCGCGACGATGTTTTGGCCCTCTATGCCTTCAACTACGAGGTGGCGAAGACGCGCGAGGTGGTGAGCGAGCCGCTGCTCGGCCGGATTCGCCTGCAATGGTGGCGCGAGAGCCTCGACGCGATCTACGCCGACGCTCCGACTCGCCAGCACGAGGTGGTCGAGCCGCTCGCCGCGGCGATTCGCCGGCGGGGCCTCAGCCGCGTGCATTTCGACCATCTCATCACCGCGCGCGAACTCGACCTCGGCGCCGAGTCGCCGGCCTCGCTCGCCGCGCTCGAGGCCTATGCCGAGGATACTTCATCGCGACTCGTTTGGCTCGCGCTCGAGGCGCTGGGCGAGCGCGGCGATGCGGCGGTGGCGGCGGGACGCGCCGTCGGCATCGCCTACGCGCTCACCGGCCTGCTGCGTGCGGTGCCGTTCCACGCCCGGCTGAAGCGCCTCTACCTGCCGCGCGACCTCGCCGTCGCGGAAGGCCTGCGGATCGAGCAGGACCTCTTCGAGCTGCGCTCGCCACCGGCGCTCCGGCGCCTGGTCGAGCAGGTGGCGCGGGCCGCCGCGGATCACTTGACCACGGCGCGATCGCTGCGCCGGGACGTGCCGCGCACCGCCCTGCCGGCGCTGCTGCCGGCGGTGCTGGCCGCGGCCGATCTCGCCAGGCTCGGGCGCGCCGGTTACGATCCCTTCGACCAACGAATCGCCGCTCCCGACCCCTGGCGGAGCTGGCGGCTTGCCGCGGCCGCCCTGGCGCGGCGCTACTGAACGAAAGAAGACGAGGCATGACCCAGCACTTCAATGCTCTTGGCCAGCCGATCGGGTTTCCCCTGATCGGCTGGCAACCACGGCCCCGGCCGCCGCGAAGCGCGATGGAAGGGCGTTACTGCCGCGTCGAGCCGGTCGATCCCGGCCGCCACGCCGCCGAGCTCCACGCCGCCAATCGCGAGGACGCCGAAGGCCGCAACTGGACCTATCTGCCTTACGGGCCTTTCGCGGCGGTGGAGGAGTATCGGCGCTGGATGGAGAATGTCTGCCGCGGCGACGACCCGCTGTTCCACGCGATCATCGACCGGCAGAACGGGCGCGCCGTCGGCGTGGCGAGCTACATGCGCATCGATCCGGCGGCCGGCACGATCGAGGTCGGCGGCATCAACTACGCGCCGCCGCTGCAACGCCAGCCCGCGGCGACGGAAGCGATGTATCTGATGATGCGCCGCACCTTCGACGAGCTGGGATATCGCCGGTACGAGTGGAAATGCGATGCGCTCAACGCGCCCTCGCGCGCTGCGGCCCAGCGCCTCGGCTTCCGCTTCGAGGGCATCTTCCGCCAGGCGACGATCTACAAGAACCGCAACCGCGACACCGCCTGGTTCTCGATCATCGATAGCGAATGGCCGGCGCTGAAATCGGCCTTCGAGCGCTGGCTCGATCCAGGCAATTTCGATCGCGCCGGCCGGCAGCGGCGGCGATTGTCGGAGCTGCGGTGAATGACCTCACTCCGCGGCGGCGCGCGCGCCAAGCCATAGATCGAGATCGGCAAGGGCGCGGCGCGACATCAGCGGCTTGCGGTCGGCTCGGTTGCCGCGGGTGATGGCCCCCTCCGGAAGCGGCGGGAACAGGCCGAAATTGACGTTCATCGGCTGGAACGTCCGGGCGTCCGCGCCGCCGGTGATGTGGTGGAGGAGGGCGCCCAGCGCCGTCGTCGCCGGCGGCGGCGCGATCATCATGCCAAACCGCTCCGCGGCGGCGAAGCGGCCGGCGAGGAGACCGATCGCGGCGCTCTCGACATAGCCCTCGACGCCGGTGATCTGGCCGGCGAAGCGCAGCCGTGGCATCGCCCTGAGCCGCAGGACATCATCGAGCAGCTTGGGGCTGTTGAGGAAGGTATTGCGGTGGAGGCCGCCGAGCCGTGCGAACTCGGCGCGCTCCAGGGCCGGTATCAGGCGGAAGATGCGCTTCTGCTCGGCGTGCTTGAGCTTGGTCTGGAATCCCACGATGTTGTAGAGCGTGCCGAGGGCGTTGTCCTGGCGCAGCTGGACCACGGCGTGGCAGCCGTGCCCGATGCGCGGGTCCCGGAGCCCCACCGGCTTCATCGGGCCGTAGCGCAGGGTGTCGATGCCGCGCGCCGCCATCACCTCGATCGGCAGGCAGCCCTCGAAATAGGGCGTGTCCTTCTCCCAGCCCTTGAACTCCGTCTTCTCGCCGGCGATCAGCGCGGCGACGAAGGCCTCGTATTGCGGCTTGTCGAGCGGGCAGTTGATGTAGTCGGCGCCGTCGCCCTTGCCGTAGCGCGACTGGAACCACGCCTTCTCCATGTCGACCGTCTCGCGGTAGACGATCGGCGCGATGGCGTCGAAGAATGCGAGCGATTCCTCGCCGGTGAGCGCGCGGACCGCCGAAGCGAGCGCCGGCGAGGTGAGGGGACCGGTGGCAACGATGACGCTGTCCCAGTCGGGCGGCGGCAATCCGGCGATCTCCTCGCGCCGCAGCTCCAGGAGCGGCTCGGCGAGGAGCGCCTGCTGCACTGCCGCCGAGAAGCCATGCCGGTCAACGGCAAGCGCGCCGCCCGCCGGTACCTTGTTGGCATCGGCGGCGCGCATGATCAACGACGAGCAGCGCCGCATCTCCTCATGCAGCAGCCCGACCGCGTTGCTCTCGACATCGTCCGAGCGGAAGGAGTTGGAGCAGACCAGCTCGGCGACGCCGTCGGTGACATGGGCTTCCGTGCCGCGCACCGGCCGCATCTCGTGCAGCACGACAGGGACGCCGGCGCGTGCCAGCTGCCACGCCGCCTCGCTGCCGGCAAGGCCGCCGCCGATGACGTGCACCGGCGCCGCTCTATCCATTCTCGAAGCGCCCATCGCGCGTGACATAGGGGCCCGGCCGAAGCCTGGCAACAGGTTTGATCAAGTCAGCCGGTGATAGACCGAGACGCACAGCAGCATGTCGACGTCCTTGCCGTTGCGGGCGAGCGGCATCAGGAGACGCTCCATCGAGCGATAATCCTTCTGCAGGATGATCAGCGTATCGCCATGGCGATAGCCGACCTCGCGGCGCTCGACGGCAGCGACGAATTGACGATAGGCCGGTGCCGTGGCGAAGGCCGGATGGGCCTCGTCGAGCCATTGGCCCGTGTATTCGCGCCCGAGCACCCGCACGTGGCCGGTGCCGAGCAGACGGTATTTGAAGCGCAAGGGATCGCGCTGCACGTCGACCAGCCAGACCCACGGCAGCAATGGGACGAAATCGGCGGGATCGATATGCTGCCGGCCCGGCAGGCTGCCGTCGTCGGGATGCTTCGACAGCCAATACTCGTAGAGCTGCCGGAGACGTGGATCCGCCGTGGGCGGCGGTGCGTTGGCGAACTGGTCCAGACCGTCATCTCCGCCGTTCGACTCCAGCGATGATAACGGAGCCGATGGCAGGACCGAAACAGTCTTCTAGCGATACGGGTGTATGCCGCTCAGGCCCGCTTCAATTTCTTCGCGCCGGAGGCGCGCATGAGGTAGCTCTTGAGGTACTGCCCGGTATAGCTCTCCGATACCTCGGCGATCTGCTCGGGCGTGCCGGATGCCACGACGCGGCCGCCGCCGGCGCCGCCCTCGGGACCCAGGTCGACGATCCAGTCCGCGGTCTTGATCACCTCGAGATTGTGCTCGATCACCAGGACGGTGTTGCCCTGCTCGACCAGCGCATGCAGCACGTCGAGGAGCTTGCGCACGTCCTCGAAATGCAGCCCCGTGGTCGGCTCGTCCAGGATGTAGAGCGTGCGCCCGGTGGCCCGGCGCGACAGCTCCTTGGCCAGCTTGACGCGCTGCGCCTCGCCGCCCGACAAGGTCGTCGCGGCCTGGCCGATATGGATGTAGCCGAGCCCCACCCGCTGCAGCGTCGTCATCTTGTCGCGGATCGCCGGCACCGCGCGGAAGAACTCGGCGCCTTCGTCCACCGTCATGTCGAGCACGTCGGCGATGCTCTTGCCCTTGAAGGTGATGTCGAGCGTCTCGCGGTTGTAGCGCTTGCCCTTGCAGACATCGCACTGGACGTAGACGTCGGGCAGAAAGTGCATCTCGATCTTGATGACGCCGTCACCCTGGCACGCCTCGCAGCGCCCGCCCTTGACGTTGAACGAGAAGCGGCCCGGCCCATAGCCGCGCGCCTTCGCCTCGGGCAAGCCCGAGAACCAGTCGCGTATGGGGGTGAAGGCGCCGGTGTAGGTGGCCGGGTTCGAGCGCGGCGTGCGGCCGATCGGCGACTGGTCGATGTCGACGATCTTGTCGAGATGCTCGGCGCCCTCGATGCGGTCATGCGCGCCGGGATGCTCGCGCGTGCCCATCAGCTTGCGGGCGAGGGCCTTGTAGAGCGTGTCGATGACCAGCGTCGACTTGCCGCCGCCCGACACGCCGGTGACGCCGGCGAAGGTGCCGAGCGGACTGTCGACGGTGATATTCTGCAGATTGTTGGCGCGCGCGCCGACGATGCGCAGCCGCTGGCCGATATGGCCGCGCCGGCGGGACTGTGGCAACTCGATGCGCTTGCGGCCGGTCAGGTATTGCGCGGTGACGCTGTCCGGGCTCGCCATCACGTCCTTCGGCACGCCCGCGGCCACCACATCCCCGCCATGGACGCCCGCCGCCGGCCCCATGTCGATGAGGTAGTCGGCCTGGCGGATGGCGTCCTCGTCATGCT
>DASVOY010000038.1:0-6812 GCA_036383115.1 Allostellaceae bacterium | reverse complement strand
CCGAAGCGGCGGCCGAGCCCGCCCTCGAGATCGAGAACACCCAGATGCAGGCGCGCCGGCGCGAAGACCGCCACTTGCGCGGCCTCATCCTCCCGTCCGGTGTCCGCGCTTGCCGTGGCGGCGCTGTTGCGTGGCATCGTGTTTACGATAGACTGAAAGGCTTGACGAAATAAAGCAGCCCGATGCAGCGTGCGGCGCGCTCGGTGCGGCGATCAAAGGGAGAGCCGACGATGACGGAACGCACGCGCGACCGCACCTATGGCGAGGACGAGATCAAGGCGCGGCTCGCCAAGGAGCTGCCGCACTGGTACTACGAGAACGGCTGGATCCGCCGCAAGTACCGTACCTACGGCTGGAAAGGCACGCTCATGGTGATCAACGCGGTTGGTCACTTGGCGGAAGCGGCCTGGCATCATCCGGACATCACCGCCTCCTACGCCTGGGTCGAGGTGCGGCTCATGAACCATGCCGCCAAGGGCGTGACCGACAAGGACTTCGAGCTGGCGCGAAAGATCGAGGAGACTGTCCATTGGCGGCCGGGCGAGGGAAGCGCTCTCGAAGGGACGCCGAGCGAGGACCAGCGCTTCGCCTACATCAAGTACGACAAGCCAGGCGACACGGCGAATCGGAGCTGAGCGCGGTGCCCGCGCGCGTCATCGCCTGCCCCTTCTGCGGACTGGTGTGCGATGACCTGATCGTCGGCGAAGGCGGGGTCGACACGCGCGGCTGCGCCAAGGCTGCGGCGGGCTTTGCCCGACCGTCCGGCAGCGGCGAGCATCGCATCGGCGGCCGCGCGGTGTCGCTCGAGAAGGCGGTCGCCGCCGCGGCGGAGATTCTCTCGGCCGCCCGCTTGCCGCTCGTCACCGGCTTGAGCGCCGATCTCGCGGGCCTGCGTGCGCTGCTGGCACTCGCCGACCGCGCGGGCGCGATCGTCGATCGCTGGCGGTCGTCAGCGCAACTCGGCAACGTCGCAGTCATGCAGCGCACCGGCGGGCTTACGGCGACATTCGGTGAGATCGCCAACCGCGCCGACGCCGTGTTGCTCCTCGGCCGGGACCCGACGCCGGAATATCCGCGTCTGGTCGAGCGCCTGCTGCGCAACCGCACGGCGCTCTACCGCAACGCGCCGCCATGGGTCGGCTATCTCGGGCCCGCGGCGGGCGCTCCAGCGGACACATCCCCCGGTGCGAAAATTCTGGTCGATGCTCCGCTTCTCCTTGAGGCCCTCGGCGCCCTCGCCGCGCTGATCCGCGGCCGTCGGATCACCGGTGGCGCCGGCGGCGAATTGCCGCTCGAGGCGCTGCGTGAGCTCGCTCAACGCCTCGGGGTGGCGCGCTACGGGGCCATCGTCTGGGACACGGCGGCATTTCCCGCTGGCGACGCCGCATTGAGTGTCGAGATGCTGGTCCACATTCTGCGCATGCTCAATCGCGAGACACGCTGCGTCGGGCTGCCGCTTGGCGGCAGCGACAATGCACAGGGTGCCGCGCAGGCGATGCTGTGGCAGACCGGCTGGCCGATGCGTGTCTCCTTTGCGGCGGGAACGCCAGAGCATGATCCCTGGCGCCTCGATGCCGAGCGGCTGCTAGAGGCGGGCGAGACCGATGCGCTGCTCTGGGTAGCGGTGCTGTCCCTTTCGCCGCCGCCGGCAGCGACCGTGCCGACCATCGCGCTCGTCGCGCCCGACGTGGTCCTGCCGAAAGCGTCGGCGGTCGAGATTCGCATCGGCATTCCCGGCATCGATCACGCCGGCGCCGTCACGCGCGCCGACGGAGTGATCACGCTGCCGCTCGCCGCTTCGCGTGCGAGCCCGCTGCCGAGCGTCGCCGCTGTTTCCGCCGCAATCCTCGATCGCCTCGGCCCCGCGTCATGATCACGAAACTGGCCGGGGGCCGAGTCTTCGATCCCGCCAACCGCGTCGACGGCGAGCTGCGCGACCTCTTCATCGAGGACGGCCGCATCGTCGCCGCGCCCGTCAAGGCGCGCGTCGATCGGACTTATGATCTCCGCGGCTTCGTCGTGATGGCCGGGGCCATCGACATCCACAGCCATGTCACCGGCGGCAAGGTCAATCTGGCGCGCCTTCTCATGAGCGAGGACCATCGCGACGTCGCCGTCGCGCGCGGGGCCATCACCCGCTCCGGCAGCGGACAGGCGACGCCGACGAGCTTCGTCACGGGCTACCGCTATGCCGCGATGGGTTACACCGCCGCCTTCGAGCCGGCCATGGTGCCGTCGAACGCC
Source organism: Allostellaceae bacterium (assembly GCA_036383115.1). GTDB lineage: Bacteria > Pseudomonadota > Alphaproteobacteria > ATCC43930 > CGMCC-115725 > DAHUYF01. The sequence goes on along the minus strand of DASVOY010000038.1, from coordinate 4,568 downwards.
CGCGCGGCCCATCTCGAGATGGCCGATCTGCCGATCGTCGACAAGGGCACCTATGTGATGCTCGGCAACGACGAGCTGCTGCTACGCATGCTCGCCGAGGGCGGCGAGCAGGAACGGATCAACGACTATGTCGCCTGGATGGTCCGCGCTACCGCCGCGCTCGGCGTGAAGACCGTCAACCCCGGCGGCATCAGCGCCTTCAAGTTCAACGGCCGCGGCCTCGACATCGACCAGCCGGGACCGCAGCACGGCGTGATGCCGCGCCACATCGTCCGGGCTTTGGCACGCGCCGTCCACGAGCTCGGCATTCCTCATCCGCTCCACACCCACTGCAACAATCTCGGCATCCCCGGCAACATCGATACGACGCTGGCGACGATCGCCGCGGCGGAAGGGTTCCCGATCCATCTGACGCACGCGCAGTTCCACAGCTACGGCACCGAGGGCGACCGCCATTTCTCCTCGGCGGCCGCGCGCCTCGCCGAGGCGGTCAACCGCACGCCCAATGTCACTCTCGATGTCGGTCAGATCATGTTCGGGCAGACGGTGACCGCCTCGGGCGACACCATGGCGCAATACCGCAACCGCGTATTCGCCAAGCCGGACAAGTGGATCCTCATGGACATCGAGTGCGATGGCGGCTGCGGCCTCGTCCCCTTCCGGTATCGCGACAAAAACTTCGTCAACGCGCTGCAATGGGCGATAGGGCTCGAGCTGTTCCTACTGATCGAGGACCCTTGGCGCGTCTTCCTCACCACCGATCATCCGAACGGCGCGCCCTTCACCGCCTATCCGACGCTCGTCCGCCTGCTCATGGACCGCAGCTACCGCAACGAGTGCCTGAAGACGATCCACCCGGCGGCGCAGAAGGCGACGACCCTCACCTCGATCACCCGCGAGTACACGCTCGAGGAGATCGCCATCATGACCCGCGCCGCGCCGGCGCGGATCCTGGGCCTGGCCGACCGCGGCCATGTCGGCGTCGGCGCGGCGGCGGACGTCACGGTCTATGAGGACGATCCCGACCGCGAGCGGATGTTCAAGTCGCCCCGATACGTCTTCAAGGACGGCGTCGAAGTCGCCGGCGCGGACGGCGTCGCCGCCGTGCCGATGGGAGCGACACATGTCGTCCGGCCCGAATTCGACCGCGCCATCGAGGATCAGATCAGGGCCTTCTTCGACGCGCACATGACCATCGGCTTCGAGCATTTCCCACTCTCCGAAGGCGAGCTTGCCGATGCCGGTGCGCGCCTCCTCGCCCATCCCTGCCGGCCACGGAGCCGCGCGTGAGGCTCGCCGGTGTCGCCATCGACGACACCTTCGCCGAGGCCTTCGGCATGCGCGCGACCCGGCTGGTCGTCACCGCCGACACGATCCGCTGGGCGCGGACCGCCGGCGAGAGCATGACCGGCTTTGCCACATCGGTCATCGGCTGCGGCGTCGAGGCCGCGATCGAGCGCGAGCTCCCGCGGGACGATACACCGGACGGGCGTCCCGGCGTCTCGGTGCTACTCTTCGCGGTGTCGCGTGAAGCGCTCGCCAAGGCGGTCCGCGACCGCGTCGGGCAATGCGTGCTGACCTGCCCCGGCACGGCCTGCTTTGCCGGCCTGGCGGGCGACGCCCAGGTGCCGCTCGGGCGGGTGCTGCGCTATTTCGGCGACGGTTATCAAAGCGCCAAGCGGATCGGCGAGCGGCGCTATTGGCGCATCCCGGTGATGGACGGCGAATTCGTCTGCGAGGACATGGCCGGGGTACAGCGCGCGGTGGGCGGCGGCAACTTCCTCATGCTGGGGCGGTCGCGCGCTGCCGTGCTCGCCGCGGCGGAGCGCGCGATCGCGGCGATGCGGCAGGTCCCCGAGGCCATTATGCCCTTCCCCGGCGGCATCGCGCGCTCCGGCTCCAAGGTCGGTTCGCGCTATAAATTCCTCCCGGCGTCGACTAACGAGACGTTCTGCCCGACGCTCAAGGGCATCGTCGAGAGCGGCCTCGAGCCGGAGGTGGCCAGCGTGCTCGAGATCGTCATCGACGGCCTGACCGAGAAGGCGGTCGGCGCAGCGATGGCCGCCGGCATCCGCGCGGCCTGTGCCGCGGGCGCGGAGGGCGGGCTGGTGCGCATCACGGCGGGGAATTACGGCGGCAAGCTCGGTCCTTTCCACTTCCACCTGCACGAGCTGCTGCGATGACCCGCCTCGTCCTCAAGGCCGAGCCGCCGGTGCGGGTCGCCCTCGACGGGCTTATCCCGGAGCGTCTCGCGGCGCTGTCGCCGGCCGAGATCGGGCGGCTGCCGCTCGCCGTGGGCAATCGGCGCGAATTGGTCGGCGACTGGTTCCGGGTCGAATCCGGCGATCCCGCGCAGATGGAGATCGAAGGGGATTGCCGGCGTCTCGACCGCATCGGCGCCGGGATGAGCACCGGCAGCATCACCGTCACGGGCGATGCCGGCGCCTATCTCGGCATCGGCATGAGCGGCGGCACGCTGTCGGTCGCCGGCGCCGCCGGCTTCGGGGCGGCCACCGAGCTGCGGGGCGGCATCGTGCGGATCGGCGGCAATGCCGGTGATGCGCTGGGCGGCAGCCTGCCGGGCGCGGCGAGCGGCATGCGCGGCGGCACCGTGATCGTGGCCGGCAACGCCGGCGCGCAGGCGGGGCAGCGACTGCGTCGCGGCCTTGTCGTCATCGTTGGCAATGCCGGCGCAGCCTGCGGCGCGGAGATGATCGCCGGCACGGTCGTCCTGGGCGGCAGCATCGGCGTCCATCTGGGCGTGGCCATGCGGCGCGGCAGCATCATCGCGCTCGGCGGCGCCGCGCGGATCGGCCCGACCTTCGGCGATTGCGGCGTGCACGACCTGCTCATTGTCAAGCTGCTGGCGCGTCATCTCGCCGCGCTCGGGCTCGGCGCGCTGGCGGGCCGGCTCGGGCCGCTCCGGCGCTGGATGGGCGACGCCGCCGTCGCCGGCAAGGGCGAATTGTTGCTCGGCACATAACTCGCGCGACACAAGCTTTCATCCCGCTTGTGCAAAAGCTTATAGATCGCCTATCATGATTAAAGCCGCTTGAATGCGTCCTAGGGACGCGACCTCCGCGACCGCCACGGCTAGGCTGCTGCAGCTTCGCAGCTACGCGGTAGACCACCTACGCAAGTAGAGAGGGGAGGAAGCGATGAACTTAAGATGGGGTCTATTGGTTGCCACCGCCATCGCCATGCCGATGAGCGGCGCGCTGGCCAATGAAGAACTGCTGAAGATGGAGAAGAACCCGAACGAATGGGTCATGCCCACTGGCGATTACGCCAATCACCGTTACAGCTCGCTGAATCAGATCAACAAGGACAACGTCAAGAATCTGCACCCGGTCTGGACCTTCTCGACCGGCGTGCTGCGCGGCCACGAGGGCGCGCCGCTGGTGATCGGCAACGTGATGTATGTGCACACGCCGTTTCCGAACATCGTTTACGCCCTCGATCTCAACAAGAGTGGCCAGATCATCTGGAAATACGAGCCGCGCCAGGATCCCTCGGTGATCCCGGTGATGTGCTGCGACACGGTCAATCGCGGTGTCGCCTATGGCGACGGAAAGATCATCCTGGATCAGGCCGACGCCACCGTGGTAGCGCTTGACGCGAAGACCGGCAAGGAGGTCTGGAAGGTCAAGAACGGCGATCCCAAGAAGGGCGAGACCATGACCAGCGCCCCGATGATCGTGAAGGACAAGGTCATCGTCGGCATCAGCGGCGGCGAGTTCGGCGTGCAGGGACGCGTCACCGCCTATAACCTGAAGGACGGCTCCAAGGCGTGGAACGCCTTCTCGGTCGGTCCCGACGACCAGATCCTGTTCGACGCCAACACCACCGACATGGGCAAGAAGGTCGGCAAGGATTCGTCTCTGGCGACTTGGCAGGGCGACCAATGGAAGATCGGCGGCGGCGCCACCTGGGGCTGGTACTCCTACGACCCAGGTCTGAACCTGATCTATTACGGATCGGGCAATCCCAGCACCTGGAACCCGGTGCAGCGGCCCGGCGACAACAAGTGGTCGATGACCATCTTCGCGCGCAACCCGGACACCGGCGTGGCGAAGTGGGTCTACCAGATGACCCCGCACGACGAGTGGGACTATGACGGCATCAACGAGATGATCCTGGCCGACATCCCTGTGAAGGGGAAGGAGACCAAGGCGCTCGTGCATTTCGACCGCAACGGCTTCGGCTATACGCTGGACCGCGCGACGGGCGAGCTGCTGGTGGCCGAGAAGTACGACCCGAAGGTCAACTGGGCGACCCATGTCGACCTGAAGACCGGACGGCCGGAGGTGGTGAAGCAATACAGCACACAGGCTGGCGGCGAGGATCACAACTCGCAGCAGATCTGCCCGGCGGCGCTGGGCTCGAAAGACCAGCAGCCGGCGGCCTTCTCGCCCAAGACCAAGCTGTTCTACGTGCCGACGAACCACGTCTGCATGGACTATGAGCCGTTCAAGGTGTCCTACACCGCCGGCCAGCCCTATGTCGGGGCGACGCTGTCGATGTATCCGCCCAAGGGCGACAACAACCTCGGCAACTTCATCGCCTGG
>DASVOY010000037.1:0-4397 GCA_036383115.1 Allostellaceae bacterium | reverse complement strand
CATTGAGCGATCGCATTTGAGGGGGTTCTAATGACGATCACCATCGACAGGACCGGCTCTGCCGGTCCGACAGCGGGGCATCCGCAAGAGACCCGGCTCGTCTACGACGGCCGCACCGGCGAGCTGTTCGTGCTCTGGCTCAAGGTCCTTCTGCTCGGCATCGTTACCCTGGGCATCTATTCGCGCTTCTGGGGCAGGACGAGGATCCGGAAATACTTCTGGAGCCATGTAAGCCTGCTCGGCGAGCGCTTCGAGTATGACGGCACCGGCGGCGAGCTGTTCCGCCGCTTCCTCGTGGCCATGGTCGTGTTGCCCCTTCTCTTCGGTTTGGGTTTCGGGGTGGGGGCGCTGTTGACGCGGCTCGGCATGACGCCCGACGTGGCGCATGGTCTGGGCCTGGCGGTGCAGTTCTCGCTTCTGGTCTTTCTGACCTTCGTGGCGCAGTACGGCAGCCGGCGCTATCAGCTCAGCCGCACCGTGTGGCACGGCATCCGCGGCGGGGTCGAGGGATCGGCGGCAGGCTACGCCCTGCGCGCCATCGGCTACACCCTTCTCTTTCCCGTCACGCTCGGCTTCATCATGCCTTGGCAGTATGTCGGCCTCTGGCGATACAGGACGAACCACAGCGGGTTCGGCGACATCGATTTCCATTTCGAGGGCACCGGCAAGAAGCTGCTGAAGCCGTTTCTGGTGGCCTACGCCGCCAACATCCTCGGCCTCGTGTTTGCCGCTCTCGCCGCTGCCGGGCTGTTCCTGGTGGTCGCAGGGATTCCCCGCAGCGAGCCGGAGTTTACCCGTCATGCCGGGGCATTCGCCGGGGCGATCCTCCTCTTCTATGCGACCTATCTCGTCATCACCATCATCGGCTATCTGCATTATTTCGCGCGGGCTTTCGCCTATCTCGGCGAGAACACCCGGTTCGGCCGCGTCGGCTTCGCCTTCCCGGTGCGCAAGCGCGACATCTTCTGGTTCCAGCTCGGCAACGTTCTTCTGCTCGTCTTCACGGCCGGGCTCGCCATGGCCTTCGTTGGTCAGCGCTACGTGCGCTTCTTCTGTACCAATCTGAGAATATACGGCGCGAACGAGCTGGCCGCGCTGACCCAGGCGCCCGGCCGGCGGCGGCCAAGGGGCGGCGAGGGCTTGGCGCAGCTCTTTGATACGCTCGACGTGGGCGGGTTCATCTGAGCGGCCCGCGGACCTTCACCGGCTGGCTCAGCGACGGCCGCAAGGCGGGCCGCCGCCAGATGACGGTGACACTGGCGGCCGACGGCATTGCGATTGCCGAACCCGGCGCCGAGGCAGGGGAGGTCTGGTCCTACCGCGCGGTGTCGCTGCGCGACGACGAGCTGCGGGAGGGGCCGGTGCGGATTGCGCATGGCGATGCGCGGCTGACGGTCGAGGATCCCGCGTTCGCGGCGGCGCTGATGACCGCCGCGCCACGCCTGCGCCGCGCGGCTCGCCTGATCCTTGTCTGCGGCACAGCCGCCACCATTCTGCTTCTGGCCGGTGCGGGCGGGTTGTGGTGGTGGATGCCGCGGATTGCCGCGAGGATCGCCGAGCACGTCCCGCCGGCCTGGGAAGAAAAGCTGGCGGAGCAGGTGGAGACGCAGCCCTGGTGGGGCCCGCGCTGCACCGGATCGGCCGGGCAGGCCGCTCTCGACGCGCTCACGCGCCGGCTCACCGAAGGCGTCGATATCCCTTACCCGCTGGTCGTCAGCGTACGCGACGACAGAATGGTCAACGCCTTCGCCTTGCCCGGCGGCCATATCGTGCTGCTGCGTGGCCTCTTGAACGAGGCGCAGTCGCCGGACGAGGTGGCGGGCGTCCTGGGGCATGAGCTTACGCACACGCTCAAGCGGCATCCGACCCGCGCGCTCATCGCGAATTCCGGGCTTTCCCTGCTGTTCGAGCTCACCGTCGGCAACGGCACCGGCGCGTCGCTCGGCCTGCTGCTCACGACCCTCTCCTACACGCGAACCATGGAGGCCGAGGCCGATGATGGCGCCGTGGCGCTTCTCGAACGGGCCGGCATCGGCACCGAGGGCTTCGCCGCCTTTTTCGACCGCATGGCCAAGCATGGCCACGGACCCAAATTGCCCTATTTCAACTCGCATCCGCCGGACGAGGAACGGCTCGCCGCAGTGCGGGCGCACGCGGTCAAGGGCGGACGGCCGGCGATCTCGGAAACGGAGTGGTACGCGCTCAAGGCGATCTGCGACATCAAGTCGCAATGATGTTTCCTGTCAACAGGGAACTTCGACACAAAACGCATTTTGTGCATTGCAATAAACGGGACATCGCCGTTAGCTAGGCGTTTATCCCGATGCTGCGCTGCAATAGACCGGCGCGGCATTGGACGACGCTTGACGGAGATGCAGCGATGAGCGAGCCCGCGCAGGTAATCCCGTTCGGTCCAGGTCCGATCGCCGGCCGGCCGGTCAAGGATCTCTACGACGTCGGCGAGATCCCGCCCTTGGGCCATGTGCCGAAGCGCATGTATGCCTGGGCCATCCGCCGCGAGCGGCACGGGTCGCCGGACACCGCGATGCAGGTCGAGGCGGTGCCGACGCCGGAGCTGGCGCCGGACGAGGTGCTGGTCATGGTGATGGCGGCCGGCGTCAACTACAACGGCGTCTGGGCCGCGCTGGGCAAACCGATCTCGCCCTTCGACGTGCACAAGGCCGAGTTCCACATCGCCGGCTCGGACGCCTCGGGCATCGTCTGGGCGGTCGGCTCCAAGGTCAAGCGCTGGAAGGTCGGCGACGAGGTCGTCGTCCATTGCAACCAGGATGACGGTGACGACGAGGAGTGCAACGGCGGCGACCCCATGTTCTCGCCCTCGCAGCGCATCTGGGGCTATGAGACGCCCGACGGCTCCTTCGCCCAGTTCGCCCGGGTGCAGGGCCGCCAGCTCATGGAGCGGCCGCGGCACCTCACCTGGGAGGAGAGCGGCTGCTACGTGCTGACGCTCGCCACCGCCTACCGCATGCTGTTCGGCCACCGGCCGCATGTGCTGCGCCCGGGCCACAACGTGCTGGTCTGGGGCGCCGCCGGCGGCCTGGGCTCGATGGCGATCCAGCTCATCGCCACCGCCGGCGCCAACGCCATCGCCGTCATCTCCGAGGACGAGAAGCGCGACTTCGTCATGTCGCTCGGCGCCAAGGGCGTCATCAACCGCAAGAAATTCGACTGCTGGGGCCAGCTCCCCGATGTCGACGACGCAGCCGCCTACGCCGCCTTCTCCAAGAAGGCGCGCGAGTTCGGCAAGGCGATCTGGGACGTCACCGGCAAGGGCAACGACGTCGACTTCGTCTTCGAGCATCCCGGCGAGCAGACCTTCCCGGTCTCCTGCTTCGTGGTGAAGCGCGGCGGCATGGTGGTGTTCTGCGCGGGGACGACGGGATACAACCTCACCTTCGACGCGCGCTTCGTGTGGATGCGGCAGAAGCGCATCCAGGGCAGCCATTTCGCCAACCTCCTGCAGGCGAGCCAGGCGAACCGGCTGGTGGTCGATCGGCGCATCGATCCCTGCATGTCCGAGGTCTTTTCCTGGGACGACATCCCGCGCGCCCACATGAAGATGTGGCGCAACGAGCACAAGCCCGGCAACATGGCCGTGCTGGTCCAGGCCAAGCGCCCGGGCATGCGCACTTTGGAAGAGGCGGCGCAAGCATAGGCGCCGGCTAAGCACGCCTCGATGACCGAGACTGCCGCACGCGGCAGCGGAGCCCAGGCCGGCCCGCTGCTGCCCGATCTCCTGCCGCTCACCGGACGGGCGCTCGACGCTGCCGGGACCTTGCTCGCGGCGGCGAAGCGGCGGCTGCTCGCCGACGTGGCGTCGGGCGGGACGATCGACCCTACGCTGCTCGAAGCCCGGCAGTTCGCTGCCCATGGCTATGCCTGGATGGCGACCTATGTCGAGGCGCTCCGGCAGATGCGAGTCTGGGCCGAGCGGCTCGAACTCGCGGGCGGCCTGGGCGAGCTTGAGGCGCTGATGCTGCAGATGGCGTTCGGCGAGTATCTCGGGCAGCTCGCCGGTGGCATCGCGCTCTCGCAGGTCGAGGTGGTGCGGCCGCACGATCTCGGCCTCGGCGACGACGATCTCCACGCCTTCCGCCGCCCCGAAGTGGCGCGGCTCGTGCGCGACGGCAACAGCGAGGCGGCGCGTGCCCGGCTCGCCGAGCTGATCGAGGATGCGCTCGAGGGCGGCGGTTTCGGTCACCTCGCGCTCGGCGAGGAAGCGCTCGACATGGTGCGCGACCAGTTTCGCCGCTTCGGCGCCGAACGCGTCGCGCCCTTCGCCCACGAATGGCATCTCCGCGACGAGCTCATCCCGCTGCCGGTGATCGAGGAGATGGCGGGGCTCGGGGTCTTCGGCCTGACCGTGCCCGAAGAAT
>DASVOY010000036.1:0-7373 GCA_036383115.1 Allostellaceae bacterium | reverse complement strand
TTCCGCCAGTTCGCCGCGGGCGAGATCACGGACGCCGATTACTGCGCCATGCAAGACGCGGCGATCCGCGAGGCGGTCGAACTCCAGCGTGCCGCGGGCTTGCGCGTCGCCACCGACGGCGAGTTCCGCCGCGGCTCCTATTGGGGGCCGTTCGTCGAGGCGGTGGACGGGATGTCGACCAAAAAGGCACTCTTCGACTTCCATGACGATTCCGGCAACGTACAACCCTTCATCGCGCCGCATGTCAGCGGCAGGCTGCGCCGCAGCCGCGGCATCTCGACAGGAGAGTTCGCCTTCCTGAAAGCGGCGGTGGCGGGCACCGGGCTAACGCCCAAGGTGACGCTTCCCTCGCCTCCGACGATGCATTTCTGGCGCGGCAAGGCCGGGCTGGATCCCGCCGCCTACCTCGCGCCCGAGCCCTTCTTCGCCGATGTCGCGGCCATCTATCGCGACGAGATCCGGGATCTAGCGGCGCTCGGCTGCACTTATGTGCAGATCGACGAGGTGCCGCTTGCCATGCTGTGCGACCCCTTGGTGCGCGAGACGGTGCGCCGGCGCGGCGAGGGTCCGGAAGCGCTAGTTGGCCTCTATATCGGCGCCATCAACAGCGCCGTGGCCGCGCGCCCCGCCGGCGTCCTCGCGGGACTCCACATGTGCCGCGGCAATTTCAAGGGGAAATGGCTCGCCGAGGGTGGCTACGACGAGGTTGCCGAGCGGGTCTTTGCCGAGGTCGCGGTCGACTTCTTCCTCCTCGAATACGATACGCCGCGCGCCGGCGACTTCTCGCCGCTGCGCTTTCTGCCGAAAGAAAAAGGCGTGGTGCTCGGCCTCGTCTGCAGCAAGACGCCGATGCTCGAGGATATCGACGCGTTGCGCCGCCGCGTCGACGAGGCGGCGGCCCATGTGCCGCTCGAGCGCCTCGCCGTGAGCCCGCAATGCGGCTTCGCCAGCGCCGTCTCCGGCAATCCCGTCACCATCGACGACGAGAAGCGCAAGCTCAATCTAGTGGTGCGCCTCGCCGATCGCGTCTGGCGCTGAAATAGATCAATGCGACATCAGCACCGGTACCGTCATGTGCCGGAGCACGGTGCGCGTGGCACCGCCGAGCGCGAATTCGCGCAGGCGCGAATGGCCGTAGCCGCCCATGACGAGGAGGTCGCTGCCGAGATCGGCAGCGCGCGACAGCAGCGCGTCGCCGACACCGATGTCCTCGGCCACGGTATAGGCCGCCTCGGCCTTGACCCCATGTCTGGCCAGATGGTGCGCGATGTCGGCCGCCGGCACCTCGCCGGCGCCGGCGGCGTCGCGCGCGGGGTTGACGCGCAGGACAGTGACGACGTCGGCATCCTGGAGCAGCGGCAGCGCATCGTTCACGGCGCGCGATGCTTCGCGGCTGGCCTTCCACGCCACCAAGGCGCGGCGCCCGACCGTCTCGAACTTGCCGATGTAGGGCACGACCAGGAGCGGCCGGCCGCTGCCCAGCAGTGCTGATTCCGGTACCGGCGCACTCACGCCGGGATAGTCCGGGTCGGTCTGCCCGACAATGGCGAGGTCGGCATAGCGTGCATTGAGCGTCACCAGCTCGGCGATATCGCCCTCCACCAGCCGCCATTCGCTGACGATGCCGGCGGCGTCGGCGGCGCTCTTGAACGCCGCGGCGAGGCGGCTGGCGACCGCGAGCCGCGCCGCCCGGTGCTGCTCCTGGATGATTTGGAACGCCTCGATCTGGGCGACATCGGCGCCCGCCGGCGCGGCGAGAGCGGCGACGCTCACCCAGTCGATGACGAAGACGCCCGTGAGATGCGCGCCGTTCCGCCGCGCGAGCTCGCAGGCGATGCGCAGCCGCGAATCATGGCCGCGAGCATCGTCGACATGCACCAGGATGTCTTTGAGGTCCATGAGATGCCTCCGGCAAGAGGCGTCCGCTCTCGCGGCGGGCGCCAATGGGCAGCGTCATCATTGTCGCGCCATGGCGGCACCGATTGCAATGGCGACGTCATGCGCCTATGAAGACCGACGGCTCCGCCCCTATCGCTCCTTCCCCCATGGCCGATGCTTCCGCGACCCCGGCGCAGAGCCGACCCGATGCCGGGCAGAGCTTCGGCGCGATCGGCCTCGTGCTGTTGGCGGTGGCGCTCTTCAGCGTCATGGACGCGCTCTCCAAGATACTCGCGGCCGCGTACGACCCGATAGAGGTGGTGTGGGGGCGCTATCTCGCCATTCTGGCGATGCTGGCGCCGATGATGCTGCGCGATCCCCGGCTGCTGGCGACGCGGCGCTTCAAGCTGCAGCTGGTGCGCGCCGTCACCGTGCTGGGCGCCGCATTGTTCTTCATCGCCGGCCTCGCCCGCCTGCCGATCGCCGATGCGACGGCGATCGCCTTCGCTTCGCCGCTGCTGGTGACGGCGCTGTCGATCCCGCTGCTCGGCGAGCGCGTCGGCGCGCGGCGCTGGTCGGCGGTGGGCGTGGGCTTCCTCGGCGTGCTCATCGTCGTGCGGCCGGGCTCGGGAGGGGTCGGCGCGGCGGCGCTGCTGCCGCTCGCCTCGGCCCTGTGCTGGGCCGTCAGCCTGGTCGTGACCCGGCGCATGCGCGGCGGCGACCGGCCGCTCACCACGCTCTTCTATTCGACGGTCGTCGGCTTCGTCCTGAGCGGCGCGGCGCTGCCGCTGGTGTGGCATGCGCCGACGGCGGGTGCATGGCTGCTCATGGTGCTCATGGGGATCCTGAGCGCGGCGGGCCAATATCTGCTCATCGCCGGCCTTGCCCGCGGCGACGCCTCGCTGCTGGCGCCGTTCTCCTATAGCCAGATGATCTGGTCGACGCTCACCGGCTATTTCGTTTTCGGCACGGTACCGACGGCATGGACCTGGTGCGGCGCCGCGATCATCGTCACCAGCGGCATCTACATCGCCCATCGCGAGCGCCTGCGGGCGCGCGCCGCGGCGCGGGCGCCGACCTAGCCGGCGAGGGGCGTCACGGGAGCTGTGGACATGGCACCTTCTTCCCCTCCGCCCAGGCCGGGATGGCCTGCGAGACATCGGCAAAGTTCGAAGGAATCGAGACCCGGTAGACCGTCACGTCGGTCTTGTTGGTCGCAGTGCCTTCGATGTCCGCCAGCATCTTGATCCAGCCTCCCTCCGGCATCTTCGTCGCTGCGATGGCGTCATTGTCGAGCTGCACCGTCGTCTCAGCCGTGTTTTGGCCGGTCCGCTTGGTGTATGAATGCCAGTTCAAAGTCTCGCTATGCACGGCGCCGCTGTCCATGAAGGTGTGCCTGACCTGCTTATTGAGGCAGCGATCCGCATTCGCTTTGATGTCCTCGAAGACCGCGGAGAACGGGCGAGCGACCGCATACTTATCGATTTTGGTAAAAGCGGCTCCTCCTCGGACGGCCTCGCGCATCTCTTGGGCGTTCCGGGGCGGCGACGTACAGCCGGCCACGGTTGCGGCGATCAACAACAAGAACGCTTTTTTCATGAAACTCTCGCATCCCCCAGAGATCGGCCGCGCCTGGCCATGCCAGGGACGACGCGCGATGAATGTCCGCAGAAAGACTTTCCAATTCGTGAATACGACGGCCGGCATAGCGACATGCCGGACCGTTGACGCGCATGAGGGCAGGCCGCGACATTGAGCACCCGTCCGTGAGAAGAAGCGATCTCGCCGTGACGTCTGGAGCGAAGGTGCCGCCGGCCGAGGTTGACCTGCTAGTGGTGGGCGGCGGGGTCAATGGCGCCGGCATCGCCCGCGACGCCGTCGGGCGGGGCCTGCGGGTTCTCCTCTGCGAAAAGGGCGATCTCGCCGGCGCCACCTCGTCGGCCTCGAGCAAGCTGGTCCATGGCGGCTTGCGCTATCTCGAATATGGCGAGTTCCGCCTCGTGCGCGAGGCGCTCCATGAGCGCGAGGTGCTGCTCGCCAATGCGCGGCACATCGTCAGGCCGCTGCGTTTCGTGCTGCCGCACGATTCGAGGCTCAGGCCGCGCTGGATGATCCGCGCCGGGCTTTTCCTCTACGACCACATCGGCGGCCGGCGCGAGCTGCCGGGCACCGAGACGGTGGATTGCGCGCGCCATCCCTATGGCGCGCCGCTGCGCGCGGGGCTGCACACCGCCTTCGTCTATTCCGATTGCTGGGTCGACGATGCGCGGCTCGTGGTGCTGAACGCGCGCGACGCGGCGGGGCGCGGCGCGGCGATCCTCACCCGCACCGAGCTGGTTGCAGCGCGGCGCGCGGATGGCAGATGGCAGGCACGGCTCAGGGGCCACGACGGGCGTGAGTGTGACGTTGCCGCCCGCATCCTTGTCAACGCCGGCGGTCCGTGGGTCACTGAGGTGCTGCATCGCTGCGGCATGAGTCGGGTGAAGGCGGAGCTGCGGCTCGTCAAAGGCAGCCACATCGTCGTGCCGCGTCTCTATGAGGGCGGGCAGGCTTACCTGCTGCAGAACGACGACCGCCGCGTCGTCTTTGTCCTGCCTTTCGAGGAGGCGTTCACCCTCATCGGCACGACCGACATTCCCTATGCCGGCGATCCCGGGCACGTCGCGATCGATGCGGATGAGACCAAGTATCTCTGCCGCGCCATATCGTCCTGGTTTGCGCGCCCCGTCACGCCGGCCCAGGTCGTGTGGAGCTATGCCGGCGTTCGGCCGCTCTATGACGACCACGCGAAAAATGCCGCCGCGGTGACGCGCGACTATGTCCTCAATCTCGATGCGGAGGGCGCTCCGGTCCTGTCTGTCTTCGGCGGCAAGATTACGACCTATCGGCGCCTGGCCGAGCATGCGCTCGAGCGGCTTGGGAAATTTCTCCCCGGAAGCGGCGGGCCCTGGACGGCGGATGCGCCGCTGCCCGGCGGCGACCTGCCGCAGGGCGGCGCGGTTGCGCTGGCCGCGGCGCTCCTCGCCGAGCGGCCCTGGCTCGGCGCGGCGACGGCGGCGCGGCTGGCGCGCAGCTACGGCAGCGAGGCGCGCCGGCTGCTCGACGGCGCGCGGCAGCTCGCCGATCTCGGCCAGGCCTTCGGCGCCGGCTTGAGCGCTCGCGAGGTCGACTGGCTGCGATCAGAGGAGTGGGCGGCGAGCGCCGAGGACATCCTCTGGCGCCGCAGCAAACTCGGCCTGCGACTGCCGCCGGCGGCAAGCTCGGCGCTCGCGGAATATCTGAGTCGTTGAAAAACGGCTTGTCCGTTCGCCTGTTGCGCCCTATTGGAGGGGTCGCCGGGTGCTCGGCGTTGCCCGCCCATAGCAGCGAGGGAAGCTCATGGCTCTGACCGTGGTGAAGGTGCTCGGCATCTCCGGCAGCCTGCGCAAGGGCTCCTACAACACCGCGGCCCTGCGCGCGGCGACCGAGCTGCTGCCCGACGGTATGACACTCGATTTCGGTGACATCTCGCAGCTGCCGCTTTACAACGAGGATGTGCGCCAGGCCGGGTTCCCGCCGCCGGCGCAGAAACTGCGCGAGCAGATCCGCGCCGCCGACGCGCTGCTCTTCGCCACGCCCGAATACAATTACTCGATCTCGGGCGTGCTCAAGAACGCGATCGACTGGGCCTCGCGCCCGCCCGATCAGCCTTTCGACGGCAAGCCGATCGGCATCATGGGCGTGACGCCGAGTCTCTGGGGCACGACCCGCGCGCAGTATCATCTGCGGCAGATGTGCGTCTATCTCAACATGTTCCCGGTGAACAAGCCCGAGGTCCTCGTCGCCCAGGCGCAGAGCAAGTTCGACGCCGAGCTGCGCCTCACCGACAAGACGACGCGCGACATGATCGCCCAGCTGCTCGTGGCGCTGCGCGACTGGACGCGGCGGCTGCGCCAGGGGTGACATTCACCCGCTGATCACCCGCTGATCAGCACGATCTCCGCCGCGCCTTCCTTGCGCAGCACGTTGAGCGAGGTGTCGCGCGTATGGCGGCGGAACAGCAGGTCGACCGACACGTCGCCCATGCGCAGGTGCTCAAGCCGGGCCTCATCGAGAAAGCCGGGGAGCGCCGGGCGCGTGAAGCGGACCTGCCCTTCCGCGGGATGGAACGAGATGCCGAGCGCGGCGCCGATCAGCGCGAAGGCGCTGGCGCTCGACCAGGCCTGCGGGCTGCAGGCCACGGGATACGAGGTCGGGCCCTCGCCGAGGCGGCGCGGGAAGCCGCAGAAGAGCTCGGGCAGCCGGCGCAGCTCCGTGGCCTCGGCGGCGGCGAAGAGCCCGCCCATCACCTTGAGCAGCGGCTCGCGCAGCCCGTAGCGCGCAAAACCGAGTGCGATTAGTCCATTGTCGTGCGGCCAGATCGAGCCGTTGTGATAGGACATGGGGTTGTAGCGCGCCTCGGTGGTCGCGACGGTGCGGATGCCCCAGTCGGAGAAGCCGGTCGGGTCCATCAGTGTGGCGGCGACCCGCGCCGCATGCGCCGGCGTCGCGATGCCGGCGAAGAGCGCATGGCCGGCATTCGAGCTGCGCACCCGGCACGGTCGCTTGGCGCCGTCGAGCGCCAGCGCATAAGTGCCGATGTCCTGGCACCAGAACGCTTCCTCGAAGCGCTGCTGCAGTAGGCTCGCGCGGTCGGCGAAATCATCCTTCGCTTCGTCTTCGCCGAGCGCGCGTGCCAGCACCGCGGCCCCGCGCCAGGCCGCATAGGCATAGCCTTGTACCTCGACCAGCGCGATCGGTGGCTCCGCGAGGCGGCCGTCGGCGTGGAAGATCGAATCGTTCGAATCCTTCCAGCCTTGATTTCTCAACCCCTTGTCCGCGCGCCGGTCGTATTCGAGGAAGCCGTCGCCGTCGATGTCGCCGTAATCGCGCATCCAGGCGAGCGCGGCGATGATGTTCGGCCAGATCTGGCGGATGAAATCGAGGTCGCCGGTGCGTGCGTAATAGCATTCCGCGAGAATCACGTAGAGTGGCGTGCTGTCGACGCTGCCGTAGTAGCAGCCGAAAGGTACCTCACCCAGCACCGCCATCTCGCCCTTGCGCGTCTCGTGCAGGATCTTGCCGGGCTCGGCGTCCATCTCCGGCACCTCAGCGGTGGCCTGCTTGGCCGCCAGGAAGGCGAGCACGCCCTTGCTGACATCCGGCGCGAGCCATAGTGTCTGCAGCGCGGTGATGAGGGCGTCGCGCCCGAACGCCGTGCTGAACCAGGGGATGCCGGCATAGGGGTAGGGGCCGGTCGGCATGTCCGTGATGAGCATGTCGAGATCGGCGCGCGAGCGGCGGAGCCAGGCGTTGAAGCTGGTGTTCGAGGTGTCGACATGCGCCGCGGCGGCGCGGCGGCGCTCGACCAGCGCGCGGGCTGCCTCGGCGGCTGTTGCGAAGCTCATTTCCGCCGCCGGTGTCTCTCCCTCCTTGATGCAGCGGATGGCGAGCGTCAGCGTCGTCGCGCCATCCGG